>NZ_AP028673.1 GCF_041154505.1 Acidovorax sp. A79 | reverse complement strand
GATGTGGCTGATGCCCTCGATCTTCTTCTCGTGCACCAGCTCGGCCATGCGTTCCTGCAGCGTCTTCTTGTTGACCTGGTAGGGCAGCTCGTCCACGATGATCGCCTGGCGCTGCCCGCGATCGATGTCTTCGAAGTGGCATTTGGCGCGCATGATCACGCGCCCGCGCCCTGTGCGGTAGCCGTCCTTCACGCCATTGATGCCGTAGATGATGCCGGCGGTGGGGAAGTCGGGCGCCGGAATGATCTCCATCAACTCGTCGATGGACACGTCCGGGTTGCGCAGCATGTGCAGGCAGGCATCCACCACCTCGTTGAGGTTGTGGGGCGGAATATTCGTGGCCATGCCCACGGCAATACCGGCCGAGCCATTGACCAGCAGATTGGGGAGTTTGCTGGGCAATACCAGCGGCTCCTTTTCGCTGCCGTCGTAATTGGGCCCGAAATCGACGGTTTCCTTGTCGATGTCGCCCAGCATTTCATGGGCGATCTTGGCCAGCCGGATTTCGGTATACCGCATTGCCGCAGCGTTATCGCCGTCCACGGACCCGAAATTGCCCTGGCCATCCACCAGCATGTGGCGCAGCGAAAAATCCTGCGCCATCCGCACGATGGTGTCGTAAACGGCGGAATCACCATGCGGGTGGTATTTGCCGATCACGTCTCCCACGATACGGGCCGACTTTTTATAAGGCCGGTTCCAGTCGTTGTTGAGCTCGTGCATCGCAAAAAGTACGCGGCGGTGTACAGGCTTCAGCCCATCGCGCGCATCGGGCAGGGCCCGGCCCACGATCACGCTCATCGCGTAATCGAGGTAACTGCGCCGCATCTCTTCTTCGAGGCTGATCGGCAGGGTTTCTTTGGCAAACTGGGTCATTGGGGACGGCGGTGGCGGCGAAGGAGAACCATTTTAGAGGTAAGACCGTGTAGCGACCACGCAACATATCGAAGCAATTCCGGTTTTGTCCTACGGGCCCTGGGTAGCCTCCACCGCTTTTGCCCTGTTACGTATGGCACAATCGTTTGAACGCTTCGGGTGGTGGTCACCCCAAGCGTCCTGATTCGCAGCGCGGCTGCGGCTTTTTCCCCAAGAGGAGAACCATGAAGAAACTGAACAAAGTGGCGATGTTGTTTGCCTCTGCAGCGCTCGCAACCGCCGCTGGCGCACAAACCGTTGACAACTGGAGAGATGCTTCTGGCCAACTGGTCTGGAAGAACGGCACCAACGAATACTGCTGGCGCAATGCCAACTGGACGCCTGCCACTGCTGCTCCTGGCTGCGATGGCGCGATCGTCGCCCCCGCTCCAGCTGCCGCTGCTGCTCCAGCCGCCGCCCCAGCACCCGCTGCCGCTCCAGCTCCCGCACCAGCTCCAGCACCTGCTGTCGCTACCAAGGTGACCTATGCCGCTGACGCATTCTTCGACTTCGACAAGTCGGTGCTGAAGCCAGAAGGCAAGGCCAAGCTGGATGATCTGGTTTCCAAGGTCAAGGACATCAACCTGGAAGTGATCATTGCCGTGGGTCACACCGACTCCGTGGGCTCTGATGCATACAACCAGAAGCTGTCGGTTCGCCGTTCCGAAGCCGTGAAGGCTTATCTGGTGTCCAAGGGCATCGAAAAGAACCGCGTCTACACCGAAGGCAAGGGCGAAAAGCAACCCGTCGCCGACAACAAGACCGCCGAAGGCCGTGCGAAGAACCGTCGCGTGGAAATCGAAGTGGTCGGTACCCGCGCTTCCAAGTAATCCTCGGATTGCTTCACAAAAAAGCCCCGGCAACGGGGCTTTTTTGCGTCTGGGGGTTTTATCCTCCATTTTCCTTCCTTCATGGACAATCTCTGGCATGAGTGAAACCGTCAATGCAGATCCGGCCGAACTGGCCAAGTTTTCCGAATTGGCCCATCGCTGGTGGGACCCTGAAAGTGAATTCCGTCCCTTGCACCAGATCAATCCCTTGCGGCTTGACTGGATCCTGGGGCAGTGCGACCTGTCGGGCAAGCGCGTTCTGGATGTCGGCTGTGGCGGCGGCATCCTGGCCGACTCCATGGCCCGCAAGGGCGCAGAGGTGACGGGCATCGATCTGGCCTCCAAGGCCCTGCGCGTGGCGCAATTGCATGCGCTGGAAGCTCAGACCACCAATATCCAGTACCGGGAAATCAGCGTGGAAGCCTTGGCCAAGGAGCAACCTGCCAGCTTCGATGTCGTCACATGCATGGAAATGCTCGAGCACGTACCTGATCCAGGATCGGTGGTGAGGGCATGCTCAGAGCTCGTGAAACCGGGAGGCTGGGTGTTTTTCTCCACCATCCACCGCAATGCCAAGGCTTTCATGCTGGCCATCGTAGGGGCTGAATATGTGCTGAACATGCTGCCACGGGGAACGCATGAGTACGCCAAGATGATTCGACCCAGCGAACTGGCCGCAAGTTGCCGAAGCGCGGGCCTGCATG
Organism: Acidovorax sp. A79; assembly: GCF_041154505.1. GTDB lineage: Bacteria > Pseudomonadota > Gammaproteobacteria > Burkholderiales > Burkholderiaceae_C > Acidovorax. The sequence continues at coordinate 163,605 of NZ_AP028673.1, read as the reverse complement.
TACAAAATACCCGGGGCCTGGAATACAACCCCCTCACGCGGCGCTATTGGCTGAGTGCGGACACCAGCGTGAACTATCTTGTGGCCACGCGGCGCACTGCCTGAGGGCAAACCCATGTTTCACAATATTCGTGCGGTGTTGTTTGATTTGGACGGAACGCTGATCGACAGTGCCCCGGACTTGGGCGCCGCTGCCGACAAGATGCGCACGGACCGCGGATTGCCGTCGCTGCCGCTGGAGCGCTACCGCCCCATGGCGGGTGCCGGCGCGCGCGGCATGCTGGGCGAAGCCTTCGGTATGGCCCCCGACCATCCTGATTTCATGACCATGCGCGAGGAGTTCTTTGTGAACTATGAGTCGCGCATGACGGAGCGCACCAGCATCTTTGACGGCGTTCCAGAACTCGTATCCCAGATACTGCAACGCAACATGGCATGGGGCGTGGTTACCAACAAGGCAGCCCGCTTCACGGACCCGCTGACCCGCTCCATTCCCCTGTTCGTCACTGCGCGGGCGGTCGTCAGCGGGGACACCACTCCCCATGCGAAGCCGCATCCTGCTCCTTTGCTTGAGGCGGCAGCGCGCCTGAAAGTGGAGCCCGGGCAGTGCATCTATGTTGGCGATGACGAGCGCGACATCGTGGCAGGCTTGGCCGCAGGAATGGGGACCGTGGCCGCAACCTATGGCTACCTGGGTGCAAAAACCAATCCGATGGAGTGGGGCGCCCATGCCGCAATTAAATCTCCCTTCGAGCTCTTGCAATTGCTGGGGAACGCCTAAAATAGAAGCTCTGGGGCTGTCCTGGTTTCGACGTGGGTTCGGAATCGGTGTGGTGCATGTCGAGCTTGAGTCACGCTCGTAAATCTCGATTTAAAAAACTAACTGCAAACGACGAACGTTTCGCACTCGCTGCTTAATTGCCAGTGAGCCTTGCAACAGTTGGCCGATGGGCTGGGCAAGGGGGTTCTGAGCAATCAGCGCCTCCCGGCTGCAAGGATAATTACATGGGCTGGTCCTGATCCGGGTACCTTGGATTGGGGCGAGAAAATAGGGTGCTGGCGGCCTGTGTAGCGTGCGACTGCGCGACGCAGGCAGCGAGATTCAAATCAGACCGCTAAACATGTAGATCTGCCCGATGAAGGCTTGCGGACGCGGGTTCAATTCCCGCCAGCTCCACCATAACCCGATCCAAGGGCGTCCACACTAATCCAGTGGACGCCCTTTTTCTTTGGTGAATCAACGACTTGCAGTCCATGGCCGTCTACAGCCGTCCATGCCCAGCCAAGCAAAAGTGGGGGTACAAGTGGGGGTACAAACCCAGAAATCTGGTGAAATCGGTGTTTTGTACCCCCACTTCCCTCTGTAGAAGGGGGTTCGCCATAGGGGAATCTGTACCCCCACCGGCTGCCTTCATCCTTCGTTTTGTACCCCCATGCTGACTGACCTTGAGTGCCGCAACGCCGTATGTCCCCCCGAGCGCAAGCAAGCGCGATTCAGTGATTCGGCCGGGCTCTATCTGCAAGTCAGCCCGAACGGCTCCAAGCGCTGGTTTCTCAAGTACCGGGTCAACAACAAGGAAAAGCAGCTCGCTCTGGGCAGCTACCCAGCGGTTTCCCTGACGGCTGCCCGCCGGGCCAGGGATGCCGCCAAGCACCAAAAGGCCACCGGAGTCGATCCGGTGCAGGCCCGCAAGGTGGAAAAGCTCAAGGCGACCAACCCCGAGGGAGACTCTTTTCAGGTGGTGGCGCTGGAGTGGCACGCCAAACAGAGCCCGATTTGGAGCGAGGGCCATGCCGCGCGAGCGCTTCGCCAGTTCGAACGTGATCTGTTTCCATGGATAGGTGAGCGCAGACTGGTCGATATCAAGCCCGTAGAGCTGTTGGCCACCCTGCGAAAGATCGAAGAACGTGGTGCGATAGAGACAGCAGACCGGGGTTTGATGCTGGCCAGACAGGTGTGGCGCTATGGCGTGGCCACAGGACGGGTAGGGCGGGACATCACCGGCGACCTCAAGGGTGCGCTGTCGCCATACCGGGGGAGGCATTTCGCAGCCATCACCGACCCGGCCAAGCTGGGGGAGCTGTTGCGCGCCATACAGGCGTACCGGGGCGGGCCTGTCGTGCGCGCTGCATTGCAGCTTGCCCCCCTTCTGTTCCAGCGGCCGGGCGAACTACGCGCCGCCACCTGGGCTGAAATCAATTTGAATGCCGCGCTTTGGACGATACCCGCCGCTCGCATGAAGCGCGGCAAGGATGGCAAAGAGCATGGCGAGCCACATCTGGTGCCTTTGCCCAAGCAAGCTGTGGCCGTCTTGCAGGAGCTGCACCCGTTGACCGGCCGGGGCGCCATGGTGTTCCCAGGCGAGCGCAACCACGACCGCCCCATCTCTGAAAACTCAGTGCGTACCGCGTTGATCTCCATGGGCTACACGCCGGATGTGCATACATGGCACGGCTTCCGGGCCACAGCCCGCACCATGCTCGCGGAGCGCTTGGACGTGGATCCCTTGGTGATCGAGGCCCAACTGGCCCACGCCGTGAAGGATGCCAACGGCCGCGCCTACAACCGCACACAGTACATGGCCCACCGCACAAAGATGATGCAGCGCTGGGCCGACTACCTGGACGAGCTGCGCGCCGGTTCGGCCGAGGGCTGATCTGTCGGCCGCAGCAAGCGCCGAACCCTCACACCATCCATCTGCAGCGCCGGTGGATACCTGCCCTGGCCAGGCACCTGCACGTGCGGGCGGGGCAGGGCGGCGCAGGCCCCCTCAAGGTGAGCGCAACCCTTGGCGCGCTGTCGAGACCCCGCCGCGCCTGCTGGCTTCGTGCGTTGATTTCGTCGGGGGTGCCGCCTGGGTGCACCGCCAAGCCTGACGCGGGCTTGCGGGGCGTTGCAGGGCCGCTTTCACTGTCGGGAATCGACGGACTTTTGAGGCCGCAGGCTTGGGTGGCGTCGAAGCCTGTGACGTAACGGGAAGAACCTTTTTCAAACTAGAAATACTTGGAATGAACTACCTACAAACCCACCAATGAAGACCAGTTTGTAGGCTTTGTAGGTAGTTCTTTTCGGGTATCTCAAATTTGAATTGGTATGGGTTCCAGCAGAGTGCAGGCTGGTGACTTGGGCAAAACGCTGGCTCGCGCTTCGACGGTCGGTAAACCCTTCAAAGCCTACAAACCCCACCAAGCTGCGCGGGCGATGGCGCCAACCTAGAGCGGTTCCGGTGTTCACATGTGCGCGTTTCGTCCAAAAATAACCCCTCAAAACCCACCAAACCCACCAAACCCACCAAACTGGGATGGCGCTGCAGTCTCTTGCTGAGCTTCCCATCGCATAGGGACTTGCTTGAGCTAGCTCGCTATTTGGGCTCGATGGTTTTCGTTCTGTATGTTTGCGCCATGGTCAACCGCAGCACGTTGAAGTTGAGTGCTTCAGGTTGTCCAACCCAACGGTTCCAGATGTGAGAGAGCTGCGTTGTCCTGAATGCCGGGAACCTATGAACGAACTCGGAGGCGAGTTGAATAGAACAGCCCCTGCACTGGAGCGTCGGGAATTGAGCAGACGTTCGGTACTTGAGGGTGAGTACCTGACGGTCCGGCTGTCTAGGCGGGCTTGGATGCTGCTGCCGAGGACTAGATCGCGCCAGCGGGAAATGCAGTGGATGGTTCGCCTACGTTAAGTAGCGCCCGAGTACGTAATGGCAGAAGTCACCAACGGAGGCCATGAGAAGGGCGAAGGCTTTCCTGAGTCGGTGCCTGCGTTACCGGAATATTAGTTTTTCTTTTGAAAAAACTCTGTAATTGCTTTTGCAAGGCTGCTCTGGGCTTCCCTATCAATTCTTACTTTTTCGAGTTCAATCGTGGTCTGGTCTTTAGACAGGATGTGGTTGCGCTCGGTTGCGGCCAATTTGCCAACCACCTCTGCTAGCAGTGCTGGCTCCTTAGAGTCCATGGCTGCGCGGAGTGCTATTTGCTTCGACTCAATGTTCGTTAGTTCGTTCTGAAAGTACTTAATTTCACTCAGACTGCTTTTGTAAAGAGAGAGAAAAAAGAAGGCGAACAATTCAATCAACAAGACCAGTGCAAGACGAGGAACGAAGTGAGACGCTAGAGTCCAGAGGTCTTTCGCGGTACCCACTTCTGCGAAGACGCTGAAGCCGAGAAGTGATATCCCAATCACAGTTGTCAATGCGCCCAAAGCAAGATTTAGATTGCCCCTTCGCCCGAGTGCATCAAGTTCACGCTGTAAACGCAAGCGGGAGTCATCCAGCCTGATAGCAAGCTCGCGCTCTTGTAAATTTCTCTGCTGTTCAGCCCCTACCTGTTGACGTATTTCTTGAAGCATCTCGCTTGTGGCGTCTGCTTGTAGTCTTACTTTTATTTCAGAAACCAAATTGGCGCGACTGGTTTCGTCTAAGTCTCCTAGAGCTGCGCGCGTGCTTTGCACCTCTTTTTTCAGCGTTTCTAGCTCGAACTGGTAGATTCCAAACATTTCCACCATTTTTTCGCGCTCGTGTTCTGCTTTTTTTGATTCTCGTAGTTCGTTAACACGAACAAATTCAAAGTCGGTCCCAGTTGATCCCTTGAATCCTGTTTGCAAGTATGTGAGTATTAATGAGAGGCCAGAAGTTGCCAAAAGAGTTACGGCAATGAGTAAAAGCAGGTCGCGCCGGACGCCCCACATATTCTCTACGTACCTTTCATCCAAGCCCGTCGTTAGTAACCATAGTAGGACTGCAAGCAGTGCAGGAACAGTTGCCGTAACGATACGAAATCGCCTTTTGCGCTCAGCGAAATAGCGTGCTTCGAGATTTTTTTGTTCTATTTCCATCGTGGTATTCCTGAAAGCCTGCGGTGAGCTGTTTATTCAACCACTATAGCTTGAGGCGCGCGTGGCTGGTGTCCAGGCACCTACAACGCGCTGAAAATGCTCAGACGCTTGAATTGGATGGCCTTGACAGAAGTTCCCGCAGCGTCGGTCCCGCCGCGCAGGCATCACGACTTGGCCGTCCGTTACATCTACAAGTAGTGCCCCAAGCGCGCCCTACGGTCCCTTCATCACTCGTTCAAATCCTCGCCTCACACGGAGCCACGGCGCGCCCGTCGTTTTCGCGCCCAATTTCGCCACCACTAACTGTGGGGAGCGCAGCCACAGCATAGGTTTCTTGGCTTTCAGCAGTCCACACAAGACCATAGGGACATGCAAAGAACAGCCATGCAAACCACACCCATCCAGGCCGGTCCCAGCCCGTCCGATGTGCGCCCGTACCGCGAGCGCTTGCTACGTATTGACGATGTGTGCTTCATGACGGGCCTTGGCCGCAGCACCATCTACGCCAAGGTCAAGGCGGGAGACTTCCCCAGCGCCGTGCAACTGCACGGCACCAGCGTGGCGTGGCGCGAAACCGAGGTGGACGCCTGGATAGCCGCGCGCCCTGCGGTGGGCGCGACGCCGCCAGCTCCACCGGCCCAGCTCGTCAAACCCGCCAAGCCAGGCCGCGCACCCCGGCCCGCACGCGCAGCAGCCATGGGAGCAATCTGATGGCCACGCGCATGATGTTCCTGTGCCCCCACTGCAAGGGCAAGACCAAGACCCGCACCAGCCGGGGCCTGTCGCCCACGCTGCGCGAGCTGATCTACCAATGCGAAGACCCGGAATGCAGCTACAGCTTCGTCGTACAGGCCGAAGCCGTGCGCACGCTGTCGCCATCGGGCAAGCCCGACCCGTCCATCAACCTGCCGCAGTCCCCGCAGGCGCTGGTGAATGCGCATGCGCGATCGACGGAACCCCAGCGCGCTGGCGCCGGGCAATTGAGCGCCCAACCGTGAGGAATTCCACGATGTTCGCCCTTGCCCCACAGGCCCCCCGCACGCTACACTGCCGCGTCACGTCAAAAAAAGGCGTGATCGGGTTTGGAAGCCCGTTGAAGCACTGCGACGAAAGCCGCAGATACCGCACATGGACTGCGGCTTTTTTGTTCGTGCCCCTTTTTAGGCGGCTCGATGGGAGGGCGCGAGCCCTGCCGGTTCACGCAAGTGCTTCCCGGTCTTCCAACCCATTCGAGCCGCCGCCATTGTTTGGAAGCCATGGCGACGGTTTTAGTAAACCGAAGCACTTGGAGGCCACCATGGCTGACCGTACCCACGCACGCGCTTTGATCGCGCGCACCACCTTGCCCACTACGGGCACCCCCGACCCCATCCAGCTGCACGCCACCGCGCACAACGCGCTGGGCACTGCTCTGCACCACCTGCGCCAGCCGCACGTGGACGCCGCCCACGCACGCCGCAAGGTGATGCAGGCCCTGGCCGCACTGCGCGGCCTGGACATGGCCTTGAGCCTGGAGGGGTAACCATGCACACGACCACCCACAACGCTGCCCACAAGGCAGTGCAGGCGAAGCCTTGCCAAAGCTGCCGCGACAACTTCCCGTTGCCCGAGGCGCAAGCCGTGTTCGACCAGCACGTGGTGCACGGCTATCTGGTGCGCCGCAGCGCCAGCACCGCATGCCCCAACACCGCCAAGCCTTGTTTGGTCAAAGAGGCACCAGATCCGCAGGGCCTGCCCACCTTGCCGCAACTGGTGCTCGAAGCCCAGGACTTCACCGAATCCCTGCGCACCGTGCTGCGCGCCTGCCATGCCATCGCAGCGCTGGCCGCAGGCGTCACCAACCCACACGCCACCGTCAGCATGGATGGCCTGGGCGAGCTGCTGCACCTGCACAGCGACGCCATGGAGCAGCGCCTCGACGCCATCGGCGTGCGGCTTGATGCCGTACGCACAGCGACCGGCGCCCGCGACACCAGCGACCGCGCCCGCCATCTGGCCATGGACGCCAGCGACCAGCACACCCACATGTGCCAAGCCCAGCTCGCGTTCGAGGCTGTGGCCGATATGGTCCCCTGCGCGGCCGACACCCTCGCGGGCGAGAACCTTGCAGCCGCGCTGCGCCTGCTGGCCGATGCGATGGCAGAGCGCACCGCAGCCATGGACGACATGCTCGATGCACTGCATGCCGTGCTGGTGCAGGAAGGCCAGCCAGCATGAGCGCAGCAGGCGCAAGGCACGCCTACGAAGTGAACCGGGCGCGCATCGCCAGCCTGTGGGCCGAAGCGCGGCCGGTGTCGGCCGACGATGCGGCCGGCCGCTACCTTGCCCGCAGTGGTGTTGCGCTGGGAGCGTGGCCAGCCGCCTTGCGCCTCCATCCTGCGCTCGACTACTGGCACATGCAGGCCGACCGCAAGCCGGTGTGCCTGGGCCGCTTCCCCGCGCTTCTGGCCCTGTTCGAGGTGGACACCTACCCGCGAGGTTTGCAGGGCGCGCCCGTGCCCCACGCGGTGGCGCTGCAGCGCATCTACCTTGCGGCCGATGGATCGCTGGCCCCGGTGGCTGCGCCCGTCAAGCTGACCGGCAAGGCAGGCCCCGCGCTGGGCGCCTGCGCGCGGCTGGCCCCTGCAGACAGCGCCAGCCGCGCGATGGGCATGGCCGTGGGCATTGCCAACGCGTTGCGCATCGCCCAGGCCGCACGCATGCCCGTGTGGGCCGTGCCCGAAACATCACTGCTCGCGCATGCCCGCTGGCCCCGTGGCCTGCGCAGCCTGCATGTGTTCATCGATGCCCGCGACCCCGACCAATGGCGCAGCGCGGCAGAGCTGGCCCGCAAGGCCAGCGCCTGCGGGCTGCAGGTCTTCCCGATGGTGGCCCACATGGCCCACGCCGAAGGCGTCCACACCGTCCCCCAATTCACCGCCACCCGGCTTTAGAAAACGACCCCACCATGGCAACAAAGAAGGCCAGCGCACCCAGATCGGACGCTGCAAAAACCACCCCATCCGCGCCACCCGCTGGCGCCCTGCAGTTCACCGTCTTCACAGCGACCGTCCCCGACCGCCTGACCAAGGTGCTGACCCTGGCCCCCGATGGCACGCTGCACAAGGAAAGCGCCGCCAACATGATGCGCGGCAGCGCGGTACGTTCTGTGGTGCATGGCCTGCAGGAATTGGCCGATGTGCTCGAAGCGCTGGACCCCGCGCAGGCCACAAGCTGGGGCGTGTGCGACGCTGCCAGCCCTGCCATCGTGCCCGAGCGCGAAGTGGCCGAGACACCGGGCGCGATCTCCCGCACGCGCAGGCACTTTGCCTACCCAGTCGGCCCTGGCGTGCTGATGCTCGACCATGACGGCGCACCCGATGGCGAGCTGAGCGCCGATGTGTTCCGCCAGCGCCTGATAGAAGCCTGCCCGGCCCTGGCCGATGCGCCCATGCTGTGGCGCCCGAGCTGCTCCGCTGGCGTGTGCACCACTGACGGCCGCGAGCTGTCTGCGCTGACCCGGCACCGCCTTTACATCCCCGTGCGCGATGCGTCACGCATCCCCGAGGCCGGGCGTGCCCTGGTGCAATTGCTGTGGGCCGCAGGCCATGGCTGGTTCGACGTAGGCCGCGCCGGGCAGGCGCTGGAGCGCACCTTGATCGACGCCAGCGTGTGGCAGCCCGAGCGCCTGGACTTCTGCGCGCCGCCGCTCCTGGGCAAGAGCCTGCAGCGGCCGCACGCGGCCCCGCGCATCTTTGGCGACCCGCTGGCCCTGTTCGACCTCGCGCTGATCCCGCACGATGCCGACACCCACAAACAAGCCCAGGCGCTCAAGAAGGCAGCCCGGATTCAATTGGCGGGCCAGTGCGCGGCGCAGCGCGAGCGCTGGGTGGCAACGAACGCCCCGGCCCTGGCCAAGCGGCGCGGAATCCCCGTGGACAAGGCCCGCGACGTGCTGCAGCGCGCCAGCGCCCAGCGGGTGCTGATGGGCGACTTCGTGCTGATGGCAGAGCAGGGCAAGCCCGTGTCCGTGGGAGAAATCCTCGACCGCCCCGAGCGCTGGCACAACGCCCAGTTTGCCGACCCGCTGGACCCGGACAGCGACACCCGCGTGGCCGTGGTCAACCTCAAGAGCGGCCAGAGGCCGTACCTGTTCACGCACCGCCATGGCGGCATGCGCTTCGAGCTGCTGCGCCAGAGCGCGCGCATTCAGGTAGGGCGGGGCATGCGCGTGGCCACGACCGATGCAGTCCTGGCCGTGCTGCAGGAACGGGGCGAACTGTTCGACTACGGCGAAGGGGCGGTGGCCTATGTGAGCGACGGGAAGGCCCGGCCGGTGACACCCGACTGGCTCACGGACCACATGGGCCGCGTGTGCGAGTTCTATTCAATGCGCCACCGCAGAAAAGCCGATGGCGAAGAAGCGCCCGAGGAAGGCCCCGAGGATGCGCCGCTGAGCGTGGCCCGCGCCATCCTGGCCAAGCATGGCGAGCGAGGATTCAAGAAGCTGGTGGCCGTGGTGACCGCGCCCACCCTGCGCATCGACGGCAGCATCCTGGACCGCCCTGGCCATGATGAAGCATCGGGCCTGCTGTTCTACTGCGAACACCCGAACCCGCCCCGCGTGCCGGTGCGCCCGAGCGTGGCCGACGCTCTGGCGGCGCTCAAATTCCTGTGGGCGCCGCTGGCCCTGTTCCCCCTGGTCGATGCCGTGGCCAACGGCGTGGCCTTGCACGGCCTGCTGTCGGCCGCGCTGCGGGCGAGCCTTCCGACCGCGCCCGGCGTGGGCTTCGACGCTCCGGCCGCAGGCAGCGGCAAGACCCTGCTGGCCCGCTGCATCGGCATCCTGGCCATGGGTTCCGAGCCTTCGATTCTTCCCCCGGCCGACACCGACGAAGAAACCCGCAAGCGCCTGTTTGCCGTGCTGCGCGAAGGCCAGCGCGTGGTGCTTTGGGACAACGTGCGCGAGCCGCTGGGCTCTGCATCGCTCGATGCCTTCCTCACGGCCCCCACGTTTGCCGACCGGGTGCTGGGCAGCAGCGAAACCATTACGCTGCCCAACCGGGCCTTGTTCATTGCCACGGGCAACAACCTGCGCATGACTTCGGACACCTGCCGCCGTGTGCTGACGGCGCGCATCGACGCGCAGAGCGAGACACCGTACACGCGGGACTTCTCGTTTGACCCTGCGCAGATGGTGCAGACCGACCGGCTGGCCTACGTGGTGGCAGCGCTCACCATCGTGCGGGCCTACATCACGGCCGGGCGCCCGAAGATGGCCAAGGGGCGCACGGCCAGCTTCGAGCATTGGGATGATCTGGTGCGCCAGCCCATCTGCTGGCTGGCGCAGCAGGTGGCCGCGATCGCAGGCACGGCCGAAGGGGCAGGGCTGCCCACGCTGGCCGACCCGATGGAAGCCGCCGCCCGCGCCTTTGAGCAAGACCCGGAAACCACCAAGCTGCGCGCTCTGGTCGAGGCGTGGTTTGCGGCCTTCGGCCCCGACCAGACTACGGTGGGCGGCGCCATCCGGCGCAGCGATACCGATGCGCTCCTGGCCATGGCCATGGATGACATCGCGGGGCAGGCGGGCAAGATCAATTCGCGCATGCTGGGCCGCTGGATCGAGCGCATGCAGGGGCGCATCGTGGACGGCAAGCGGTTTGTGCGCATCGGGCACCGGGCAGGGCTGCTGCACTGGGCGGTGCACCAATCGGCAGCGCTGCGGCCGATGGCTGCGGCCGACGCTATGGGCATGCCTGCGGCCGACGATGTGGCCACGTTCTGAGGGGGCGGCATGAGCGACAACCAAACCGCTGCCCGATTGCTGGAACGCCTGCGCCACAAGGGCCTGCACCTATCGGCCACGGCCGAGGGCAACCTGCAGGTGTGGCCCGCTGTGTGGCTCGATGAGCCCACCAGCGAAGCCATCAGAGAACACAAGCCCGGCCTGCTGGCGCTGCTGTCGGCCTCGACCGTGGATGTGCTCGAAGACGACCGTCACCGCTGCCGCGACTGCTACCACCTGCAGCGCAAGGGCAATTGCGCGATGGCTGCGCAGGGGCGCTTGCCCGGCGTGCCCGAGTGGTACACGCCGCACAAGGACGTGCTGCAGCGCTGCCATCGGTTCTGCGCGTTGCCGTACTGACCATGCGCAGCAACAAGCCAACCCCCATGACGGATGCAGAGCGGCAGCGCAAGCACCGGCTCAAGCGCCAGCGCGAGCTGCAGGCGCTGCGCGCCGTGGTGCCCGCCACGCCGCAGGAACGCGAGAGCGTGGCCCAGGTGCAGCGCCTCGCGGCCCAGCTCGACAAGGCCACGCGCACGGCCGCTGCGCTGCAGGCGCGCATCGATGCGATGCAGGCCGGGGAGGGCGAGCTGCAGCAGTTGCGCGAGGCTCTGCGGTCCTTGATCCCGAAGCTGACCCCGGCCGCGCAGCAGGTGGTGCGCAGGCATCTGGAGGGCTGCGGCGCTGCGCAGTGGCTGGCGCCCGATGAACCGCCACAGCCTGCGGCCGCGCCGCCTTCAACCCTTTCTTCCCGCGTGTTTTTTTAACCCCAGTCCACAAGGAGTGACTTATGACGTTTGATGTTCAACAACACGCCCGCAGCGCCCAGGCTGCGCTGCACGAAGCCCTGGCCGAGCTGGCACGCGCACGCACGGCCTACGACAACGATGCAGGCCCGAGGTTTGCCCAGGCCAAGGCCGCGCAGGAGCTGCTGGGGCGCAAGATCAAGGCGGCCGAAGCGGAAGCCGATGCGGCTTCGGATGCGTTCCATGCGGCGTTTGCTAGCGGCGGGTTTGAGAGCAGCGATGCAGCCACGCGCAGTGCGCTCAACCGCAAGAACGATGCGCAGGCCATGGCCGAGGTGATGCGGGTGGCGCAGGCCAAGGGGGCCAAGGAATTGCAGGCACTCGCGGCCGAGGCCAGCAGGCAGGCGCACACCTATGCGGCAGCCTATGAGCGGGCCTACACCGCACACGCGCGGGCCGAGGGCTACAAGGTCCTGCAGGAGGCTGGGGAAGCTGTGGCCAGGGCCATGGCGCTGGCGGCGCATGCACCCTGCAGTACCAGTGCGCACGAGGATTCACTGGGGCGCCAGCCCAGTTCTGCAGCCCTGCGCGAGGAGATGGTGGCGGCGCGCTGGGCGTTCATTCTCGATGGCCTGAAGGCGATGGCCGAGAGGCTGCCGGAGTACAGCGCGCGGCCGCAGGTGGAGGCGCTGGGGGTGTTCGACCTGGGGGCGCTGACGGCGCAGGATGTGCTGACGCCTGCGCAGATTCACAAGGTGCGGCGCGGGGTGGAGGCTCTGTAGTGCGTGTGGTGCCGAAACCGTCAATCGACCGTTTTGCAAAAAAATATTCGCTGACAGCGAAATTTGTTTGCGCTGTTGTCCGGCTTTCATCTATACTGGCGGCGGGTCAACAGAGATAACTGTCGTTTTACTTGGGACGTGCAAGCGTCCTGTGGGGTTGTAAGACCCTGTGCATTCGCGCCACCCGCGCACCATGGGGCCGCCCACGTAGCTCCACGATGCCGAGCGGTGCGAGCCCATCCGGGACGACTCCCGGATGGGCTGTTGAGAGATTATGGGGATACCGCCGTTTGCTCTGCTCGGTTGCGGACGACAGCCACGGCAAATGCATTTCGCATTTGTTGATTGGTGCAGCCAAGGAGAACTGTCCATGAACAAGGACATTCACGATACCCACAAACGGCGGGAGTTGAAGAAGCAGCGTTCTCGCTGGGTTCGTCCGGAAACGATCAAGACGGCCATTTTGGCTTTGCGTTTGGTTGATATCCTGGCACGAATTATCAGCAAGTTCCTGTAACTCTTCGGCTCCCCCCTTTTCAACATGGGAATAATCATGCTACATAGAGCATTGAGGTTGCTGAGAACCTATCACCAGCTCTCTCAAATCGAACTCGCAAAGCGCCTTGGAATCTCTAATTCTTATCTGAGTGAATTGGAGAAGGGGGATGGTAAAGAGCCTTCGCTTGATTTGTTGAACAAATACTCAGAAATATTTAAGATGCCGGTCTCCTCAATTCTGCTTTTCTCCGAGCAGATCGATTCCGGCATGAGGCCTGGAGCAAAATTGCGGGTGGTTGCGGCCGACAAGATACTTCGACTTTTGGAGTGGCTTGAGGAGCGAGATAATGTCAAGACTCCCGCGTAAACGCTATTTAATCGATCAATCTGCTTTGTATCGAATTAGGGGTAAAGGGCAATTTAAGGCAATAATAGGAATCGAATGGGATAGTGTCCCTTCCCTTTTGGATGCAAATCTTTATCGGGTTTGGCAGAACGATAAAGGGCGCGAGATTCAACAGCCCATCGGTAAGCTTGAGAAGCTACATAAGCGGATCGGTGATCTGCTTGCACGCATTGAGCTACCGGACTACCTTTTCTCTCAACGTGGTCGTTCATATGCGGACAATGCACGGCAGCATGTTGGCGAAATACCGTTGATAAAGACTGATATCCACAAGTTCTATCCAAGCACCACTAGGGCCATGGTGTATAGGATGTTCGTTGAAGATTTTCAGTGTGCCAATGATGTGGCGGGACGGTTGGCTGATATCTGCTGCTATCGGCAGGCTCACCTTCCGACTGGTAGTGCTGTGAGCGGGCGCATTGCCTTCTTTGCGGCACGACAAATGTTTGACAGCATTTCAAACTTGGCAACCAGTCAAGGTTGCAATATGACAGCTTACGTTGATGACATTACTATTTCCGGAGAGGCTGCATCCAAGACACTTTTGGGTGAAGTTCGGAAAATAGTTCATCAGTATGGCCTAAAGACAAAACAGGCAAAATCAAAAACATTTTCTGCAACAGCAGCCAAGCCTGTGACTGGGGCCGTAATTGCAGGAGACCAGCTCCGGCTGCCAAATGTGCGCCATAAAAAAATACATGAGGTGCGGCAGGAGCTAGCTGCAGCGCCCATTCTTGAAAAGCCACGTATTCAGCGAGCATTGCGTGGGCGCCTCCAGGAGGCTAAGCAAATACTCGGATGAGTGCCCTTTGTGCTGGCTAAAAAACTAAGACTACTGATCGGCGCGAAGCGGCTGCGGCTGCTTCGCGCTTTTTTGTTGGCGACCGTGCGACCGGCCCAAGTGACCGCTATCAGTTGCTACCTGACTCTTGCGGCTTATTGAGCTTTTGTCGCTCCTTGATGGCGGAATCCATAGCAGACAACTCGGCGGCCACTGCAGGCGTTATGGCTGCTTCGTGCTCCTGCACCAGCTTCTGGAATGCTTCAAACGCGGCATAGCAATACTTGCACTGCTGCTCAAGCAATTCGACGACAAGGGGCAACGTCAACGGCCCTATGCCACCAAAGCCATAGCTCACCGCCTTCGATGTGGGATTGACGCGACGGGTAACTAAGCCGGTCTGGCCTATGACAATGCGTGGCGAGAAACGATGGTTGTAGCGGTTGCGGAAATCGTGAGTCCTCGCTTGATAGGTCTTGTTTCCTACCCGCTCTAACCTAAGCTTGAATTTCCCGTATTGCTTCCACGACTTGCCGGCCTTGTCTGCCTGCTGGAAATAGATTTCATCGTCGAGTGGCAGGTCGTCTTTCCAGCCTTTCACTTTGGTCCTCCCTGCTTGGTGGCAAAGGTGAGTGGCAGCGAAGATGAACCGCGAGCGGATCACGTATGGCAGGTTTAATGCGAGAGTACCGAGCGGTTCGATGAAATCAACTGCGACATCGATCTTGCCGTCATCGTCAAGTGAGTCCACGACGTCTCGCCAGGCCTTGAGTTGATGCGTGTAGCGCGTCAAGTCGTTTACTACGTTTGCCAGCTCACTAGAGAACTCTTGGAACATCTCGGCATAGGCTGCCCACGTGAATGGAAGCCTCTGCGGCAAATTGCCCCATTCATACGGCATGTATCTGCCTGTGAAAGCTACGGCCTTCAAAGCTGCACGGTATTGGCGGTAGCGATAAACAGTCATCGTTGGGCCATGGTCTAAGTCTGTTTCCAGTGAAGCCTCGCAGTGTGGCCGAATGCAGTCATGCCATCAACGCATGCACGTCTGGATGCGTCGCAACGGGCACCGCTGGCCTCGGCCAAATTGACTGGCGAATACAGCTCTTACCCCCTTGGCCGATCATACGAATAGCGAGGTGTCCGGGTGCGCAAGCAGCCTTCCGTCTTTGAGACGGGTGACACCAGCCATTGCTCAGGAGAGTTTTCTGTCCAGGTGGGAGTCTCCGAGAGACTTTGTGTTGAGCCTCTTATGGCCGGGGGATTGGTAGGGTTTGGTGGGTTTTGAAGGGTTTTTTTCCGCAGAAACGCGAGCCTGTGAAAAAGTGGAGGCCGATTCGCGTACCCGCAGGCTGGGTGGGTTGGTGGGGTTTGTAGGCTTTGGAGGGTTTACCGACCGTCGAAGTGCACGCAAGTGAAAAGGCAAGCGCCCGGGTTTGGCGACATGCACCCTGGGGCCGATTGGTGGGGTTTGTGGGCTTTGAGGGGTTTACCGCCCGTCCACGCGCGATCAATTGTTTTCTTCGCGGCTACACACTGCGTGCCATCCTCACGCCACGCACCGTTTGGTGGGTAGCCAAACTGGGGTGGGGGTACAAGCGGGGGTACAGCCAAAAAACTGAATTGCGGAAACCTAGCATTCATGCGGGTTAGCAGGATTCTTTCAGTAGCCGCCAGCACCATACAAGACACCGCCACACACTGGAAACCCCAGTCTGTGGCGGTTTTTCTTTGCCCGGAAGTGTCTGGCGGGGTGCTGAAATTCACACCGAAATCACACCGAATTCACACCGATCTGGAACTTCCCACAATGCGCAATTCAGGCTTGGGCTTCTGGTAGTCCTCCAGAATGAATCGCCCGTAGGTTCGAAAAACCATCTCCACGTCTTCGTGCCCGAGCTGGGCGGCAACATACCAGGGGTTTTGCCCGGCCGTCAAAAGCGTGGAGGCGTAGGTGTGTCGGACCTGGTAGGGGTTGCGGTACTCCACGCCGGATCGGGTGCACACCGGCAGCCAGAATGTCTTTCGCACCTGGGCGTCGGTGGACCAGGGTTTCCCGTCCCTGGGATTCAACCAGATGCGCTGGCCTTTGGCTTCGGAGAGCGGGCGCTGGGCTTTCAGGGCGGCAATCGCGCTGGCGTCCAGGTCCACATCGCGGATGCCTGCGGCGGTCTTGGGCGCCTTGATGACGCCGGCCACCTGGTTCTGCTCGATGCGGGCAATGCACCGGTCCCAGTCGATGTGCCGCCATTCCAGCGCTTGCAGCTCTCCGGGGCGCAGGCCTGTTCCAAACCAGAACTGCAGCATTGGTCGTTCGTCCGGGCGGCACGCCTCCAGCAATGCTGCCCGCTCCGTGGATGTGAACGGGCTGACCACGTAGTCGCTGGCCTTGGCTGTCTGGCGGATGAGCTTCGTCAGGGCCACGCGGTCGAAAGGGTTGAAGTCGATCAGCTCATCGTTCAGCGCGTCCTCGAAAACGCTGCGCAGGGGGGTGAGGGTGTTCCGGATAGCCTTGCTGGTGCAGTCCATTTCTGCTACCCACTCGCGCAGCATGCTCGGCGTGACATCTCGCACCTGCAGGCCATGCCAGCGGCGCATGCGTTCCCCGGTGAGGGCCTTTTTGTAGCCACCGTAGGTGGAGGGGGAGAGCTGGCTGTTGGCGACCTGGCGCTCGTAGGTTTCGAGCTGCTTTCTCAGCAGTCGCTCCATGAGTGTGCTGTCCCTCTTGGGGGCCGCGGCGCGTGGACTGTCGGGGAAGTAGTCGGCATAGACGAATGCCCCTTCATCGATCTTGCGCCTGATCTCTTCGCGCAATGACGCTGCGCGCTGGATGCTCGACTTGTTGATGGGGCAGGGTGGGAGCAGCTCGCGGCACTGCACTCCATCAAGCGTGAATGCGATCTGCAGGCGGTCACCGGCCACGAATGGCCGAATTTTTACGCCCGGCGGGGTTGGGGGAGTTGGTCGTTTATCCACTGGTCGGCTGCTTTGATGTTGACGTAAAGGCGCCTGGCGACAACAGCAACCTGTTGCCCCTCTTTCCAGACCCCGCTCTTCTTGCGCTGCTTCACCGTTTCACGGGTGACGCCCGTCAGGTCCTGGTACTTGGAGGCCAGAATCCATTCGGGTTGGGGCGCGACTGTGCTGCCATCCAGCGCGGGTTCTGTAACAAAACGTGTGTCGTTGTTTGCCTGCTTTTTGGTGCTGGTCATGGTGTGAATCTCCGATACTTTTCAGCCAGGGCTGACCCGGCGATTGCATAGTTCCGTCCGCCGAGGTGCGCCAGCTCGAATGCCGGTTCGGGCTTCCAGATGCAGAAACCATCGGGACCGATGACGCCGCCCTGCTGGGTCCAAAGGGTGACTGCAGACCAGAAGGGTGAGCGAGGCGCCGGCTGGCTGTCAGCGTGCTCTCCCTGGTGGTCAAGCGCCGCGGGTCCGAAACGTGGGTGCATCTCGAACTTCCATTCCTTGCCGCTGGCGTCGCGGATCTTGCGGTCGGGGCCGCCATAGGAGATGTGGATGATCTTCATGGGGTGATGCCTCCGAGGCGTTGGAACGCCTCGGCATCGCACGGCGACACATGCACCACTTTCTCGCCAAGCGTCCAGCGCACTGGGAACCGCAGGCCCGGCACGGTGAACTGTGCATAAATCTCGCGCTCACGGCTTGGCCATGCTTTGTTGCACTCACCGCCGACGGCGCTGGTGGCCGCTGGCCAGCGGGTCAGAGCCGCCTCAATGGCCGCATGCTCTATGTTTTGCCTTGCCCGGCTCTTAGCCCAGTCGGCCATCATGCATGCGGGGCTACAGTAGGTGGAGCGGGTCTCGCTTTGTACTGGTTCAAATGCATCCTCGCGCTCGTCGTCGCATTCGTGGCGCTCGTCCTGATCGAAACGGCAATGGCAGTTCCCACACTCATGCCACCAGCCGATCGCCAGGGTGGCGTGCATTGGTACTGGCCCAGGGGCATACTGATCGAGTGCCGGTTCTCGGCAGCAGGATTCGACTTCTTCAAATGTCAGGTTCAGTTCGTTGGCACCATCGCGGCGCGCTGTTGCCCCGTTGGTAGCGAAAACAACTGCGCAATTCCCCTCGTCGTCCTCGTGCACAACATAGGCCTTCAGGTGTGTGCTCATGGTTTCTTTCCTCCCTGCCGCTTCCGCAGCCAGGTGAAGTGCGGCGGATCTCCCGCCTGTTGATACGTGGCCCACAGCCCTTGACCCGCCGGGCACCGCTCCCTTGATCCAGGGGCAGTGCCAGCGGCGCGGCAGGTGGGGCAGGTTGCGTGGTGGAGCTGGTAGGCGCGGTCTGCGGCGTGCCAGTCGGGTGGGCTCACTGGCTCCATTCCTTGCCGTCGTGCGGACAGATGGCTTGGGCCGGGCATTCATCGCAGTAAACGGGCTGGGTTGCCGGGTCGAGGATGCAACCCCAAGGTACTGGCGCTCTACGAGGGGCCCAAGGGAGGCTCACTGGAATGTGTTTGGCTGCGGTGGTGCACAATTTCTGCAGCTCGTCTTTGCTAGCAGTCAGGTTGACCATTTGCTCGGCGCGCAGCGCGTCGTATTCGGCTTGGGTGAGGATGTATTGCATCGACGACTCCAGAAATGAAAAACCCCGCATGAGCGGGGCGGGTTTTGAGGAATGCACAGGCTGTGCATTTTTTTGTTGCATCGGGGGAAGACCCGAATAGGATTGCGGGCTTTGCAATCAAATGTGACCTGAAATGCTCATCAAAAAATGGAGGTGCATCGGAGCACTCCTTCTCTCAAGCACGTCAATTTCTGTCCAAGCTGCTCCAGTGGTGCTTCATGACACACTCGCTTCCGCTAGCCCGGGGTGGTACAGCGGTATCACCGCCACGCAACAGACGGCCTACCGTATCGCTAACCCCGCCACCAATGTCACTGTTAATTTAGTAACTCTCCTGATCTCGCTGCAGTCAGGATCAGGGAGCACCTTTGGTGTACAGGTCTGCTCTGATGGCCCCGGCGGGACAATCCCCAACTTTGCAGACTGCAGCGGATTCACTGCCATTGATCCGGTCACCAGCACTATGGCCAATGTTCGGTTTCAAGGTAGCAAATCCTTCACTGCGGGCAATGCCATTTGGGTTGTTGCGAAGTCGCAAGCAGCGGGAGATATTTACCGCTGGGCCGTGGGCCCGGGTCCAACCACAGCGTACATAACGAGTAACTCAGGTGCGACTTGGGCCCTTGATACTGATGAATACGCATTGAAGGTCGAGGAACAGGCAATAAGCACTCCAGCTTCGATCCCGACAACCACTGAAAGTGGTTTGTTGCTCATGTCTGCGTTGCTCGTCTTCACGGCGTGGATCGTGAATCTGCGGAAAAAAGCCTGATTGATGTCTGTCTTTGTCAAGCAGCCTTGCTCATTACTTCCTCGGCTGCTTCCTGGTAGTTCAGGCTCACGATCAGCCGCATGGGCAGCGGGCTGACGCTGTTCCCGGCCATCCGCACCTGGGCTGTCTTCGTGAGCTTCTTGCCGCTGGATGTGCGGTCGATCACGTAGTCGGGCGGGAAGTCCTGGGCGTTGTAGAGCTCGCGCGGCACCAGCATGCGCAGCGTGATGTCCACGATCACCCAGGGCTCGCCCCGGTACCACACGGTCACCAGCGCCAGACGGTCGTGCGTCGTGATGGTGGTCATGGGGTCGCGCAGGTCGGCCCACTGGCCGCCGCTGGCGTGGTAGCGCATGAGGAACGCGGCGCAGCGCAGGGCGCCTGCCTCGTCTTCCTTGCTCAGCTCGTACTGCACCAGGGCGTGGTGCTCGCCGCCGGCGGAGACCACGGGCACCGGATCTCGCGCATCGCGGCCGACGCTGTGCTTGCGCAGCGTTGTGAGGTGGGCCACGGCGAGCTGCTGCTGGCTGCCGCTGGTGGTGACGGTGGATACCCCGTCGCGCAGGTCGCGCGCGTGAACGGTGTTGTGCCCGCCGTTGGCCTGCACCATGAAGGCGGTGGCCAAGCTCTGGCCGCCTCCGCTCGCGGTGACGGTGCCCACGGGCCCGGTGACATCGTTCACGCCGTAGCTCCGGCGCTTGCTGTCGCCCTGGCCCTCGCCATGGCCGGCCTGCACGAGATAGGCGGACACGAGTGCCGTTTCGCCGCCCTTGGCCGTAGTGATGGTGCGCAGGGGGTCGGCCACGTCATAGGCAATGTCGCGCGTGTGCGTCACGGGCACGAAAGCGCGGGCCGCGCCCTCGACGATGAACGGGTCTGGGCTCTCCAGCACGAACTTCTTCATGCCGTAGGCGATGCGCCGCATGGTGGCCTCGGCAAGCTCTTTCTTGCGGCCGAAGATGCTGGTGCCGGGGATGCTCCAGTCGATGCACTCGGCGGCCTGTCGGTAGGCCTTGAGCTTGCCCGTGGGCTTCTTGGCGTGGGTCTGCTCGGGCCACACGATAGGTAGGCCATCGCATCGCTCGATCATGTAGAGCCGGGTGCGCGTGCTGCGGCAGCCCACCTTGGCGTTGCAGATCACCCGCCACTCGACCTTGTAGCCCATGGCGCGCAGGCCGGCCACAAAGTGCTCCCAGTTCTTGCCCTTGCGCCTGGGGTCGGGTACCAGGAACTGGTTGTTGCGGGGCACCACCTCGCCGGGGGCGGCCACCCTGTACGTGGTCTTGCCGGCCGCGTCTTTCGTCTTGTCCAGCGTGATGACCCGGCCGGTGACGGGGCAGCGCTTGGCAATCAGCGGGGACCACTGCAGCATCTGCTCGACGTTTTCGAGCGTGATGACATCGGGGCGGGTCTTGCCGGCCCACCGGTGCACCATCCAGGCCAGAGAGCGGATCTCCTGCGAGCGCGGCTGGCCGCCCAGCGCCTGGCTGTGGTGCGTGCAGTCTGGGGAGGCATGCAGCAGACCCACCAGCTCGCCGCGGGTTACCGCCAGCGGATCAACCTTGCGGATGTCTTCGCGGTAGTGCCGGGTCTGCGGGTGGTTGACCTCGTGCATGCCGATGGCGTCGGCGTCGTGGTTGATTGCGACATCAACATGGCGGCCGAGGGCCTGCTCGATGCCGGTGGCGGCGCATGCGCTTGCGGCTTTCTCCGTGGTGGGGGGAGTTGCCGCATTGGCGATGGCACCGCCAAGCCAGATGCAGCTGGGGGTCATGGCTTGCCTTGTGCTTGCCGGCTGTTGCTATGCTGGGCTGGCCATTCGATCGGCCCGGAACGCCGGTCGTCTGGCACAGGCACGTAGGCAGGTGCAGCAGTTGGTGGCGGGCGCGCTGGAGGCACCGCCGCAAGATCCGCGCGGTGCAGACCCGGCGGAACCGCTGCTTCAGGATCTGGCCGCGCTTCAGCAGCGCATGGCTGCCGTGGTGCGCGATGTGCATGCAGGCACATTGGCCATCGCGACATCTTCGGGCCATGTGGGCAGCGACCACACGCGCTTTGCCGCCATGATGAGCACGTTGGCGTCGTCGATAGACGATGTCAACGGCTCTATGGAGCAGTTGGCACCAGCCCTGCAGGCCAATGCCGATGATGCCCAACGGGGCACCACATAGCCAACGGCGTGCTGGAGCAAGCGAAGCAAGGCGCACAGGTGATCCAACGGCTGGTGGAAACCATGGGCAGCATCACAGGCAGCTCGCGCAAGATTGGCGAGATCATCAGCCTGATCGACAACATCGCGTTTCAGACCAACATCCTTGCACTCAACGCTGCGGTAGAGGCTGCACGGGCGGGGGACGCGGGGCGAGGGTTTGCCGTAGTGGCCAACGAGGTGCGCAACCTCGCAACGCGCTCCGCCGCAGCCTCTCGCGAGGTGCGCACCCTCATCGAAGGGTCGGCCCGCAGTGTTGATGCCGG
Organism: Acidovorax sp. A79; assembly: GCF_041154505.1. Classification (GTDB taxonomy): domain Bacteria; phylum Pseudomonadota; class Gammaproteobacteria; order Burkholderiales; family Burkholderiaceae_C; genus Acidovorax. The sequence goes on along the minus strand of NZ_AP028673.1, from coordinate 141,957 downwards.
TGCCGAGATGGCCGGACAGACAGGCCGGACCATGGCGGGACTGCTGGACGGCGTACAGCAGGTGGCGAGCATCATCGAGGCCATGGCTACGGCGGTCCGGCAGCAAACGGCAGGCATGCATGCAATTGGTGCGTCTATCGCGGATCTGGATGTGCTGACGCGTCAGAACGCATCGCTCAGTCGCAATGCTGCCGAACCGGTCGCAGCGCTGCACCAGCAGGCACTGCAACTGGTGCAATCGGTGGCGTCTTTCGACCTGGGAACCCAAGCCCATGCCAGCGCAGATGATGCAAAGGCTCTCGTGCAGCGGGCCGTAGGGATACTACGGAGCCGTGGCGGCGCCGCACTGATTGAACAGGTCAACACCCCTCAGAACGTCGAACTCATCGACCGGGACCTTTACCTAGTGTTGTACTCGACTGACGTTCACTGTGTTGCCCATGGCACTAACACCCGATTGGTCGGTGTAGATGGCCGCAACTTCAAGGATCTGGATGGCAAGCATTTCGTGGCCGAGATCGTCGCCAGCGCGCGGCGCCAGGGTAGTGGCCATGTGAGCTATCGTTGGCTGCACCCGCTCACGCAGGAGGCGATGACCAAGTCCGCTTACTTCGAACGCCATGGTGACCTGGTGGTGACCTGCGGATCTTATGTCACCCCCACGATCACCGCTTGACGCGAGAGCGCCCGCCCCCTACCGTTGTCCTGTATTGATCCCGCCACGACCGACCCATGCAGCTCCAGCTTCCACCTTCGACCGCAGATGACTATCTGGACCTGTCATTCAAAGCGATCGTCGAGCAGTCGATCACGGGCATCTATGTCATACAGGATGAAATCTTCGTGTACTCGAACGAGACCTGGGCCCAGTTCTTCGGGCGCAGCCGTTCCGAGATCGTCGGCATGTCGCTGCGCGACCTCGTCCCTCCATCGTCCATCGACTACACGCTGAAGATGTACCACCAGCGGATCGCAGGTGAGATCGACAGCGTGCGCTACATCACCCCTGCCATTCACAAGCAGGGGCGTATCGTGCTGCTTGAGGTGCATGGTTCGCGCATGGCCTACCGGGGCCGACCTGCGGTGATGGGGGTGGGCATTGATGTAACCGAGCAGACCCTGCGCGAAGAAGAGCTGCGCCAGGCGCGCAACGATCTGCAGCAACTGGCTGCGCACATCAACCAGGAGCGCGAGCGCCAGCGGACCCTGTTCGCGCGTGAGCTGCACGATGTGCTGGGCGGGCTGCTGGCCTCCATCAAGATGAACGCTCAGCGCGTGCAGCGTCGGGTCAACGATCCTGCGCTCCAGGAGATCGCGGCGGACCTCATGCACATCACGCGCCAGGCCATCCAGTCGGTGCGGGAGATGTCCGAGGAGTTGCGGCCCAGCGGGCTCGACCACTTGGGGCTGGCCTCGGCCATGCAGCGCGAGCTGCGCCAGTTTGCGGCGCGGCATGCGCTGCAATGCCAGTGGGAAACCTCGGACACGCTGGAGGGGCTGGAGATCGACCGTGCGACCAGTGTGTTCCGCATCTTCCAGGAGGCACTGATCAACATTGCCAAACACGCTCATGCCGGGAAGGTTTGGGTGTCCTTGCGGCAGGAGGCGCCCAATCGGCTGTCGCTGGAGATCCGCGATGATGGTGTGGGCCTCGCCGCAGGCCCCCACCGCAGTGATGCTCGAGGCCTGCTTGGCATGAAAGAGCGGGCACGTGAGTTGGGCGGCACCCTGGATCTGCAGTGCGCGCCTGGGGCGGGCACTAGCCTTCACCTTTCAATACCCGTGACACCATGATCAGAGTCCTCGTTGTTGATGACCACACCATCTTCCGATCGGGGCTGCGCAAGCTGCTTTCGGACGAAGCGGACATGCGCGTGGAGGATGAAGCGCGCGATGTGGGTGAAATGTTGGCCAAGCTGCGGGGCGCCCCTTTTGAAGTCGTGTTGCTGGATGTGAGCATGGCAGGGCGCAGCGGATTGGAGGCCATGCCGTCGCTTCGCGCCGAGTTTCCGAAGATGCCGGTGCTGCTGCTATCGATGTACCCGGCCGAGCAGTACGCCGTGGTGGCGCTGCGCGCGGGCGCCAGTGGATATCTCACCAAGGATGCCGAGGCCGAGGAACTGATCCACGCCATCCGCGAGGTGGCCGCTGGCAGGCGTTACCTCAGCAGCATCGCGGCTCAGCGGCTACTGCTGCAGACGGCCAGTGCAGACGACGACCAGCCGCCGCACCACAAGCTGTCCGCCCGCGAGCACCAGATCATGCTCATGATTGCTCAAGGCATTTCCTTGACTGAAATCGGCAAAAAGATGTTCATCAGCGTGAAGACGGTGAGTTCCAGCCGAACGCGCATTCTTCGCAAGCTGGGGGTTGAGAGCAACGCCGAACTCGTGATGTATGCGATCCGGCATAAGATCGTTCATGGGTAGTACAGACCGCTCTCGGCGCGGATGGTTCGCGCAGTACTTTTGAGGCGGAGAAGTACTTATCGCGTGTTGGCGTCAATGGGGCCGCAATTTCCACTATTTGCTGGGGATGGTCAGCTATTCAAAGTACGCGCTGCGATACCTTGATGGCTGGCGGTCAAGCAGGCCTGCTCAAGGCTGGTTGCGGGCACTTGCTCAGTCTTTACGAATGCGTACTATTACCGGATAGTTGCCAGCAGTCTGATTGTTAAAGCAGACGCCCGGAGCACTTGCCGCACAACCCCATCCGGCCGACCACTACCAGCGGGCATCTACACTGCGGTGATCATTCCCTGGAGCCACCATGCCTGAAACGCTCGCCGTTCCTCAGAGAATGCGCCTGTCCTCGTGCGACTACGCCGGGCGCGACAAAGCCGATGCAGTGCGCGAACTGCTGGGCCGCGAGGTCATGCGCGTGGATCTGTGGCCTTGCGAGGGCGCGGTTCCGCTGGATCTGTCAGCTACCGTCATGCCTCTGGGCGACGACTGCGTGTACGTGCGCACCGAGCACACGCCCATGCACATCTGGCGCTCGCCCGAGATGCTGCGCGATGGTGCTGACGACGTGTACCTGGGGGTGAGCTGGAGCCGCAGCACCGTCCACACGCCGCGTGAAAGCATTGACCTTTCGAACGGCAGATTCGGCATCATCTCCAAAGCGCGCGTGCACGAATACATCACGCCCCACGGCGGTTGCAGCGCTGCCATTCTGGTGCCTCATTCCGCTCTGGCGCAGCAGGTGCCGGGGCTGGAAGAAGCCCCTCTGCGCTTACTGCCCCCAGACATGCCCGAACCCGCTCTCGCCATGGGCTATGCACAACTGCTTGCCAGCATGCCCGGTGACCCCGCCTTGTCCTTACCGCTGCTGCAATCGGCCCAGTCGCACCTGCTGGAGCTGATGGCCCGTATGCTCGCGCCTGTCGCGCGAAGCGAGCAGCCGCCCGAGAGCGATGCACTGCACGTACCGCGCCTGGCACTGATTCGGCGCGACATCCTCGCGCGCATTGACGAGCATGAACTGAGCCTGGCGCAGATCGCGCGCCAGCACCACCTCACTCCGCGCCAGGTGCAGCGCCTGTTCGCGCGCGAGGGCACCTGCTTTTCCGACTTCGTGCGCGACGCACGGCTCGACCGCGTGCGCGCCGCGCTGGCCGATCCCCGCCAGCGCCACCGCCTGGTGCTGAAGATCGTGCAAGACAACGGCTTCGACGACTTATCCGCCTTCAGCAGGGCCTTCAAGCGGCGCTTCGGCATGACGCCGACCGAGGTGCGCAACGCAGGTTGAGTATTGCGCGTTGCGCACGCGACGCCCGGAGCCTTTGCTCTTTATGTCGTTTTGAACCAGTCATTTGTCGTTGCCGACAACGACACCGCACAGCCGTTTTCCCAGAATAGGCTGTGCCATGACAAGCACATTTCTTCGCCCTTTTCGTCCTTTGCGCCGTTTCAGCGGCCTTTCCATCATCCTCGCCCTGCTGGCCGCAGGCAGTGTACAGGCCGCCATCCCTGCATCGCAGCGGCAGTACCTGCTGGATTTGTATGCTGCCACCGGTGGCCCCACCTGGATCGACAACACCGGCTGGGGCGGCGGCGCAGGCACCGAGTGCAATTGGCACGGCGTGACGTGCGATGGGGGTGCCACCACCGTCACTGAACTGCATTTGAGCAGCAACCACTTGGTCAATTCCGTGGGCGTGCCCGTGCCCGGCTGGGCGGCGCTGCCTGACCTGCAAAGAATCGCCCTGGGCAACAACCAACTGACGGGCCCCGCGCCCGCCATTGCGGGCCTTGCGCAGTTGCAGGACTTCAACCTCGCCGTCAACCAGTTCACCGGTGCACTGCCCACCCCTGCCGGACTGCAGCACCTGGATGCCTACAACGTCAACGCGAACCAGTTCAGCGGCAGCATTCCGGCGCTTTCCGACCTCCCGGCGCTCACCCGATTCACGGCGCGCGACAACCAGCTGACCGGTCCCATTCCACCGCTCACCGGCGTGTCCACCCTGGAAATCTTGGCCCTGCAGAACAACCAGCTAACGGGCGGCGTCCCCGTCCTGCCGCCGGGGCTGCTTCGGCTGAACGTGAGCAACAACCAACTCACCGGCCCCGTACCCGCTGCCCCCAACGCGCTGGACGCCGGCGACTCGCACCTCTGCCCAAACTACCTCACGCCCTCGAACAGCCCGGCGTGGGATGCGGCCACAAGCGAAACACCCTGGTACGACAACTGCACCGCCCCGCCGCCGGGGCTGGGCGGCACCACTGCCGTGCCCACGCTGGGCGAATGGGCACTGGTTCTTCTCGCGTTCACCGCCGCCGCGCTGGGCCTGGGCGCGCTGCAGCGGCGTAGGGTCTGAAGCCTTATTGGGCTCCAGCGCCCCCCCACAAAGCACAAGCAGCTATCTATTTCATAGAAGAACCATCACCATGACAGCCTCTTTACTCCGCCGTTTTCTTGCCCTCATTGCCCTACTGGCCGCAGGCAGTGCCCAGGCCGACATTCCCGCATCGCAGCGGCAATACCTGTTGGACTTTTACGCCGCCACCGGCGGCGTGGACTGGACACAGCAGGACAACTGGGGCGGCGCCGTCGGCACCGAGTGCACCTGGTACGGCGTGGTCTGCACGGGCGACACCGTCACGAGGCTGGAGTTCTCGTCCAACCACCTGGTCAGTCCCGCGAACACGCCGCTGCCCGACTGGTCGGCTCTGCCGGACCTGCAGGCCATCGAGCTGTACAACAACCAACTGGCTGGCCCCGTGCCGGCCATCGCGGGCCTGGCGCAATTGGAGTTCTTTAGTATCGGCAACAACCAGTTCACAGGTGCGTTGCCCGCGCCCGCTGGGCTGCAGCACTTGCAGTGGTACTACGCCCTCAACAACCAGTTAAGCGGCAGCCTCCCGCCATTCGACAACCTGCCGGCGCTGCGGGTGGTGGGGCTGCGCCAAAACCAGTTCACGGGGGCCATCCCCTCGCTGGCCGGCGCGCCCGCGCTGGAGCAACTGGGCCTGGGCTACAACCAGCTCACGGGCAGCATTCCCACGCTGCCCCCGGGTTTGCAGCGCCTGTATGTGAACGACAACCTGCTCACCGGTCCCGTGCCCGCAGCGCCCAATTCGCTGCTCACCAACGATTCGCAGCTCTGCCCCAACCACCTCACGCCCTCCGTCAGCAACGACTGGAACGTGGCCACGGGCGAGACGCCCTGGCACGCCGCCTGCACCCCGCCGCCGCCCGGCCTGGGCATCACCCCCGTCCCCACGCTGGGCGAGTGGGCGCTGGCGCTGCTGTCGCTGGCCGCCGCCACGCTCGGCTTCGTGGCGCTGCGGCGCCAGCGGGTTTGAAGCATTTTGGCCTCCAGCAGTTCGACGTCATCCTGCACTACCGCGTGCAACAGGACCACCCGCAGCGCCCGCGGATGCACGGCCAGCGAGCCGGCTCCGAGCAGACCATCCCGCGGACCCCATAGTGTCCAGTTTTCCATATACGACTCCGCCGCCTTGCATCGTTGCGGCAAATTACCCGCCCAGTCGTTGCTCGATCACGGGCCTCCAGGGTACCAAGCTGAACGCCTTGCCGTCATCAAGCATCGCATGGCGGCACTGGAGAGCATCACGCTGCAGCGGTAGATGCCAGCTGTACGCTGGCCGTCGGCTAGGGGGCGGTACTCCAAGTCACTTTCGGAGGCAGTGTTCCCGGTGGACTGCGCTAGTTCGCGATTGCACAGTGTGCCCAATAGGTTGCGCACCAAGACCACACACTGGCCGTGCCTCTGGGGCTGCTCCTAGCCGGAAAGAGCCCACCACCATCTGACGCAACTCTCCCATTGAGAATCTAGTAGCTGTGGGCTCCAGCGTGCCCTTCATCGCGCCCGGTCCGTCCTTGTAGAGGGCGGATTCGGTTTTGCGCGCGTGCGCAGTCAATTGGCCTCGTCCACTGCAATCCCGTTGAGATGTCATCAGCAGAACTGCCACGCCATTGGTGTGCGAGAAGGGGAGGGGGCGTACAGCGTCGGCACCTGTTCCTCCACGAGGCAATCCATCGCACAGCGCTGTCTCGTAACCCCATTCATGAGCATTTGCTGCTGAGGCGACCGAATCGCCCCGAAGTTTGCGGGTTGGTTCAAGACCGAGGTCTGCCGATCAGTTCCCGACGGCCAATGGATTCGGTGTCGCCTCGGCGATTTTCGTGAGGGTGTTGCGATCGGTGTGGTGAAAAGGTTCGATCAAGCCCTTGATTTGCATTACCGTGTCTTGATCGTAGGACCAAGTCCCATCAGCGTTGAACATGACCTTGATACGCCACTCCATGGTAGTGAATGCATGCTCAATGAATGGGTTGGACACGATCCCGTTCACCAGACTTCCGTGCGTGGCTGAGAGTTCGAAGCTATCTGACTCTGCGCTCGTTTGGCCGCTTGCCATGGCGATTTGGCCCCGTGGGATTGCCAGGGTATGTATGACAGTTTGGGTGGCGGGCTCCCACAACCAGTAGCCCACTTGGTCGTGATACATCTTCTTCAGGCCTGGCTTGTGAATGTAGGTGTGGTATCTCAGGCCATACAGGACCTGTGGGCCATTGGTTTGAGGGTCTATCGGTTGCAACTCATAGTGCTCGACGTAGACCTGTGTCTTTGGCCCTTGTGCCTTGGGTTTGACATCAATGCCTTTCTCGCCACGCCAAACGCCCGCCATTCTGCGCAACGGTCCGAGGTTGGCGAGGGTATCTCCATCCAGATTGGAGGGTTCCGTGTAAATATCTTCGGGAAAATTGGGCATGGGTGAGGCAATGGTTGAGGTCGTCGGTGGTTCAATTGTTGCTTGCATGAGTATCGCTGGATACGAAATCGCCCCTTCTCGTCCTGCGAACCATCCGAGGGACAATGACGTACAACGGGCGTTTGTTGCTGGGATGCGAGTGCCAGTTGTGCCCCATATCAGGATCAGCTGCGGGCAGCATGCTTCTCCAGTGTCAAACTGACAACCTCAAGCCAGAGGTAAGGGGCATCCGGTTAGCTGATCGGGATGCCCTCTCCACAACACGAGATAAGCTTTTGCGATGAATGCTAGGCTTCTGGTGGCTTCACAGGTTCTATTTTTCTACTCATCGTGATCGTCCGTCCACGTCCTCACTGGCTGCGTATGCTGTTTGTGCTACGAGGGTCGGTCCTGCCTGACATCGCCCCTCAACTGGTTGCAGCGACGGGATTCGCGGTGCTCGTGGCGATGTGCCACGGGCAACTTCTTCAGTGGAAAATCCAGCTGACCTTCGTGCCGTTTTCGCTGATCGGCCTGACTCTGGCAATATTCTTGGGGTTTCGCAACAGTACAAGCTATGCGCGCTACTGGGAGGCACGCATGTTGTGGGGGGTGCTGTTGAATGACACACGCTCGTTGGTTCGGCAAGCCCTTACACACATCGATGATCCATCACATACGCGCGACTTCGCGATGTATCTGATTGCCTTTGTCCATGCTCTGAGACATCAATTGCGCGGCAGTGACCCTTCCCCTGATCTTCGGCGCCTGCTCTCGGACAGTGATTGTGTCCGCTTGCAGAATTTGCGCTACAAACCGGCTGCACTGCTGCTTCACGCAAGCCATTGGGTTCGTGAAAAACGCCAGGAAGGTGTACTGTCGCCGGTGCTCGTCCCGGTCATAGAATCCTCTATGACCCACCTCTGCGATGCACTCGGCGGCTGTGAAAGGATTGCCAACACACCGATTCCGTTCACATATTCCGTACTGATTCATAGAACAGTCTTTACCTATTGCCTGCTTCTACCCTTTGGTCTGGTTGACTCCATTGGGGCCATGACTCCCGTTGTCGCGGGATTCATTGCATACACTTTCTTTGCTTTGGAGGCTGTGGCGGCGGAGATCGAGGAGCCATTTGGGATGGCTCCGAACGACCTTGCTCTGGATGCAATGTCCAGCATGATCGAGGAATCTCTTCGTGAGATGCTTGGTGAGCAGTTGCCCGAGAAGCCCGATGCCGCAGAAATCATCTTGACTTGATCGGGCTTGTCGGGACATTTTTTTGAAGACCCGGGCCTTGCGTCGTTTCTTGTCCTTGTGCAACTTCATGCCGGCATGGCGCACGACGTCCCTGGAGTTTTCACTCTCCTGAGTCTAGGCAGCGCTTCCGATACGCCCCTGGTTTCGATGAACTCTGCATGCTTTCGCACGGTCTTCTGGGAGGAAGTGAAAATCCGGCGCAAGCAGGATGCGATGAAGAGTGGCGTGAGAGGCAACGCGAAGAAAATCTCTGCCGACATCATCCGTCTCCTTCTAAAAATTCTCCCATTCCTCATTTCTGCCTGAAGGATGTTTCACGGCTTGGTCCTGTGGAATGGCGGAGGCACGCTGCCCTGTTTTTAGCACGGCCACGCGACTAGTCACAGGAGCGGTTGGTACCGCACTCAGGGCTGGCAGCGGCATCGCTGGAGGTTTATTCTGTTGAGGGGATGTTGGGGAACTGATGGAACTGTCACTTCTACCGTTGTTTGGCAGCTTAAACACCGCTACAGCACGGACCAGTTCCCCCGCCTGGGCGTCCAGTGCGCTGGCTGCTGCGGCCATCTCCTCCACCAGCGCCGCGTTTTGCTGAGTTACCTGGTCCATCTGCGTGACGGCTTCTCCCACCTGGCCGACGCCTGCGCTTTGTTCACTGCTGGCCGCACTGATCTCACCCATGATGTCTGTGACCCGCCTGATGGATGTGACCACTTCGGTCATCGTTGCCCCTGCCTTGTCTACCAGAAGGGTGCCTTGCTCGACCCGTTCCACGCTGGCGGTGATAAGGCTTTTTATTTCTTTGGCGGCGTCGGCGCTGCGGCCAGCCAAGCTGCGGACTTCACCGGCCACCACGGCAAAGCCACGGCCTTGTTCGCCCGCCCGGGCGGCTTCCACCGCAGCGTTCAAGGCCAGGATGTTCGTCTGAAAAGCGATGCCGTCAATCACACTGATGATGTCTGCAATCTGTTTGCTGCTGTCGTTGATGCCCTTCATGGTTTCGACTACTTCAGCCACTACGTCGCCACCCTGCACCGCCACGGTGGATGCATTCACTGCCAACTGGTTAGCCTCACGGGCGTTGTCCGCGTTTTGGCGCACGGTGGAACCCAGTTCTTCCATGGATGCGGCGGTTTCTTCCAATGCACTGGCCTGCTGTTCTGTCCGGGCTGAAAGATCGTTGTTGCCCGAGGCTATTTGCGAACTGGCTGATGCCACGCCTTCAGCGTTTTGACGTACTGCGCTGACGGTATTCACCAGACTCTGCTGCATGCGATGTAGCGCGCTCAACAATTGACCCGTCTCGTCCGTTGTCTTCACGCTGATATGGCCGCTGAGGTCACCATTCGCGACACGGTCCGCCGCTTCCACTGCCTGTGCCAGCGGGCGGATGATGGAGCGGATGATGGTGATCGCCAAGAAGATCGCCAATCCAACTGCTATCGCACCGGTGATCCATACATCGCGTTCCAAGGATCTGGCCGCAGCCTCCGCCCGCTCGCCAGCGGCCGCAGTGACCTGGGCTTGGTAGTCGACCTGTTCCTGGATCGTCTTCTGGTACTCCAGTTGCACAGGCCGAAGTCGATCTTGAAGCAACTTCAACGCCTCGTCCCTCTCTCCCTTCTGAATCAAGCTGATGTACTCGTCGCCCAACCCCAGGAAGCCCGTTCGGTGCTGCTGCATGCGAGCCAGGATCTCTTTCCCTTTCTCAGATCGGATCAAGTCGGTGAGTGTAGGAAGTTCCTTTGCAATCGATGCCCGCGCACCCGCCACTCGTTCCAGAGATGGCTTGACGACGGTGTCGGATGTCGACAGCGCAAGATTCCGAAACTGGATGGCTTGAACGTTTACTCCATCCGCTAGCGCGCCCATGGATTTGGTAATGGGAATCCGCCTGGTGACGATGTCATTGAGCTCTGTGTGTTGGCTTGCTGATCGTGCTAGTGCAACGCCCCCCAGAATAATAAGCAGAAGCACCATGGCTGAGAAAGCTGCCACAAGCCGAGTGGAAATATTCAGACGATTCATTCTTCCCTCCATTGTTGTTTATTGGATTTGGCTGCCATTCGTTCCTGTGGTGGAACACCCTTGACCTGTCCACTCTCGGTCCTGTTCACCAGCACTTCGATCTCCTTGAACCGGCAGGAGATTCACTGGTTCGCATGCCGTTGCCTTTGAACTGCATGATGGGGAGGGTCTTTGGTGGCGCCTCGGACCGACTTTTCGGTGTCAAATGATGATCTGCGCCTAGGTTTCTTCCAGCACCTTGTAGCGGGCCGAGCGGGCGCGATCCAATACGTGCCCAACGTGCAACCGCCGGGGAGCAGTACTTCCAGCGGCATGGAGGTGTGTACGAGTGGCCTGGCTTTTTTTGGTCCGGCATTGAGTTGCTGTGCCAACGCGCCTCTTGCCCGTGGCGGCTGCCTACATCGCACGATCCGTCCTTTGCAGCAGCGTGCCCACATCTGTGTTTTTCCATCGGATTTCCTGTTGTCGTAGATATCTTGGAATTCCGAAACAGCAGTGCAACCGTTGTTTGCACTGCCAATTTTGAACCACCCTCATCGCGCTTGCACTGCTTTCCCCTTGGAGGAAATAAGTTCAGAAAACGCGTATTCATATCTATCAGATTTGGACCGGCAGGACGCGATTTGGTGTTGAAATTCCCACTAGTCCTATGCAAAGAAAACCATCAGCAACAGCTTGTTTGTAGAGTCGGCCATGAGAAATATCAATGACAAAATTGCCGCAGAATCAGCCACTGTTGGGTCGACAAGACAGGTGGCAGTGGTGGTTTTTGACGGGGTGGAATTGCTTGACATTGCAGGTCCCCTGAGCGTCTTTAGCAAGGCGAACGTCTGGCTTCCGGGGAGCTACGCGCTGCGCGTGCTCGCGGCGCATGACAAGGCCGTCAACTCCAATGCTGGACTTGCGATCCTGCCCGATGCACCTTGGGCTGCGATTGATCCTCGATCGATCGATACGCTCATCATTGCCGGAGGGCATGAGGATGTGGTGCTCCATGAACTGCAACGTAGTGATCTCTCTGAATGGATAAAAGCAGTTGCATCCAGTGCTCGCCGAGTGACGAGTGTGTGTACTGGAGCGTTTGCGCTTGCTCATTCCAACGTACTACAAGAACGACGCTGCACGACCCATTGGAGTGCCTGTGGCCTGCTTCAACGTCTGTGTCCTGGCACGACAGTGGTCAGCGACCAGATATTTGTGCGTGATGGAAACGTCTGGACCTCCGCCGGAATCCTGACGGGGATTGATCTTTCGCTTGCGTTGGTTGAAGAGGACCTGGGTAGGGACTGCGCATCACAAATTGCGCGTCTCTTGGTGCTGTCAGGAATGCGCCCCGGCCAGTCTCCGCAGATGAGTCCGCTCCTGAATACCCAGGCGCAAGCCAGTGACGCAATGAGGGATTTGCTGGCCTGGATTTACCAGAACCTGGCCAACGATCTGAGCGTGGAGACCATGGCAGAGCATATATCCCTCAGTCCGCGGCATCTCACGCGGTTGTTTCAGCGGGCGACCGGGAGTAGTCCGTCGAAGTATGTGCTGACAACCCGCTTGAGCCATGCCGCATTGCTACTGCGCGAGACGGATTGGAGCATTGATCAAATTGCCCATCGGTGTGGACTGGACTCGGTAGACACGCTTCAGCGTGGGTTTAAAAAGCATTGGGGCGTAACGCCTGGAGAATATCGAAAGAGCGACGGATTGATCCCGGACAGCACGAATCGGAGCGTAGTATCGTGAACCTAGATGAGGCCTATAGCGCATTGACTCGCTTGGGAACAGCCCGAATGGATCGGTCACCGAGAAAACCGAAACTCAATGGCAGGCTGCATGGTGAGTTCCTCAACGTCCACGAATCCGTCAGGCTGCACGAGGTCAGCAAGAAGAGGCGTCCGCAGGCTGCGTGTCCGGCGAGCACCCCTTGCGTGACATCGAGCAAATGAGCTTCACATCTGCGATCCGCGATAGCCAGCCTGCCAGCGATAGTGAGCACCACGGCCGGCTGTTGCCGCCTGCCATCTTTTCGATGAAAGCATCGAGCATCATATTGACGCGCTCCGCGCTCCGCGCTCCGCGCTCCGCGTACCGATGCGTCCCTATGTCTCAGAGAATCTTTACCGGTCAACACGGTCTTCCTGCTTTCAGGAAGCGTCTCGCAACTACATGCAGTCAACATCCTACGACCAGTGTAGCCCTGCGCCCTTACGGTGGCAACAATGCAGAGATTGTGAGAAAGATAGTGGTCAACAGCCGCCTCCTTCTGGGTAGCCCTGCCGACGGCGGTCTGGCCTGACAAGGTTGTAACATTTGACGTATGGCTTATCTGGCGCGAATTCTGTCTCTGTACGAATATGTGAACTACCTCCTAGTAGTTCATGTTTTTTTTCCGCATCGCCGCTGGGTTCGGCTTGCGTGGAGATCAACAATGTAGCGATCTACGCGCGTCGCCATCGCCACGTTACCAGCCCCAACAGCGTCGATAGGAGCAGCAGGCCCCACAGCGACAGCGTGGGGATGGTCGCCGGGGCGACCGGCATCGCAGGCGCACTTGCATCCACGATACGGCCATTGGTCGCGTCCAGGTCGCCGTCGCCCAGCACGCCGTCGGTCAGGGTCAGCACCACCGCAGAGCCGCTGATCGTGGCTCGCGGGGAGGCGTACCAGTGCGCGCCCTGGCCGGGCGTGGGGCCGTGCTTCCAGAACTGGTTGGCGGCCATTGCATGCGGGGAGGTGATGGTGATCTGCACCGTGCGGCTGGGCGTGCAGCCTTCGAGGATGAGATCGAACAGGTCAGCCGCCAACTTCACGCTGGCAGGGGGCGGGGCCGCGGTGGACGCGGCCACGAACTGCGCGTGGGTAAAGCCGCAGCCCGCCCCGCCACCCGTCACCACGGCCTGCGCCGTCTGGCCCGGCTGGCTGGGCAGGGGCAGCGCGGGCGTGGTGGCGGGGCCGGGCGACTGGAAGGCTTGCGCGGCCGTGCCGTCGCGAACAAGGCGCAAGGCCAGGGCGGCGGTCTTGGCGGCGGGGTGCGAGGCGCTGTCGCAACAATCCACGCCCCACGCTTGGGCGGGCGCGGGGTGGGAGTTGGTGGACGACCAGAAGGTGCCTGCGCCCGGCGCGGCCGAGTCCACGGTGGATTCCAGCTCGGTGCGGTTGGACACTCGCCAGTCGGTCTGGCCTTGGTGGAGCGCGGCGTTGGCCTGCTGCCTGCTGCCAGGTGAGCAGCGCGGGCGTGCCGGTGCAGGCGCTGCCCGATGAGGTCTGGCCCCAGGGGCAGGCGTCCCATTGCAGCGGGGCGGCCTGGGCAGTGCAGGCCAGCAGGGCCGGGGCGGCGGCGGTTGGATACTTCATATCGGTGGTACCTTGACCTCGAAAACTTCGATCGTCACCGAGACGGGCGCGCTCTCGTTGTCATCGACATCGATGGCGGTGTAGGTGAACGTGTCGAAGCCGGTGGAGGTGCTGCTGATGGGCACGTAGCAGATGATGGCGCCGAAGAAGCCCCAGGGGTTGACGGGGCCGGGCGCCGGCGCGCGTCTGCCCGTGGCGTCCATGTGCTGCACCGAATCGACGGTGTCGCGGAGGGGCACGCAGATGCTTTTGCGGATGCCCGCGCTGGGGCTTGGGGCCGCCAGCGATTTCGAGCCGCCCACATGATCGGTCAGGTACCGATCTGATAGCTTTTGGCGCCTGCTGAGGAGGCGCTTCAACCACTTTCTATTCACAACCTCGTTTGCGCCGCTGCAGCGCGCCCGCGCCTGCCAGCAGGCCAGACAGCAGCGCCAGCCCCGCATGGCCCAGTGTGGGGATGGCGGCGGGGCCACCGGGACCGCCCGGATTGCCGCCGGGGCCGCCCGGGCCGGCCTGCACCTGCACGCAGCCCGAGAACTCGGAAGTCTCCAACTGGTTGTTGCCGCCGAAGTTGTGCGTGGCCGTCATGGTCAGGAAACTCCCTGCTGGCACGGCCGGCAGGTTGATGCTGCCGGTGTAGGTGCCGCTGCCGTCGGTACCCGCTTGCAGCCCGCCCAGGTAGGTACGCCCCTGGGGCGTGCAAGTGGCGTTGCTGAATACCTCGTAGATATGTGTGGCATTGGCAGCCGCGTTGGCAAGGCTGAAGTTCACCACTGTGCCCTGCGCATTGCCCGTTGCGCTGGTGATGGCGGGGGCGGGCTGGCCGCTGTTCACCGTGACGCTGCCGCCAGCGGTGTCGATCAGCTCGATGCCCGCCAGCGCGTTGCTGTGGATGCTGTTGCCCCGGATGCTGTGGTAATGCAGATCGGGCGCGCCCGCATCGTTGCGCTCCACGCGCACGCCGTTGCCGCCCCAGTGGGCAATGGTGTTGCCCTCGCCGGGGTCGGCGCCGCCCACGCGGATGAGCGATGGGCTCCAGGCCGTTCCGCCGTTGGTGATGTACACGCCGCTGCCGGAGCCCGCGATGTTGGCCGCGCCGTCCGCCCCCACGCCGATGGCGTTGCCCTGCAAGGAAACGCCACTGGCGCCGCCATACAGGAGCACCCCCGTGTCGATGGCGCCGATCACGTTGCCATAGAGGCCGCTGCCGCCCGATGCGTCAACGGCCACCCCCACATAGGTGCCGACGCGCAGCAGGCCCGCGCGGTTGGTGCCGATGTAGTTGCCCCGCACCTGGGTGCCGGTGGAGGTGGAGCTCACCGAAATGCCGAAGCTGAGGGAACCGCTCACGATCAGGTTGCGGTCAGCGGGGGCGCTGCCGCCCACCATGGTGTTGGCAGCGCCGTCGTAGATGAAGATGCCCCGCGTGTTGGCCAGCGTGCCCGTGGCATCGGCGATGGAGCCCGAGCCGTCGGTGCCGATGAAGTTGCCCGCAATGGTCACCCCGCTCAGGCCGCCCGGCACGTTCAGCCCGTTCAGAACGATGCCGTTGTTCTGAAAACCCGTGATCGCCAGGCCGCGCACCACCGAGTTGGACGCGCCCGCGTCGAACCGCAGGCCGTTTGCCGCGCCCGCGTTGGCCCCGTGCAGCCGCACGTTGACGACGGCGTTGTTGCCCACCGCCAGCGTGTTGGCGCTGGAGCCAGGCTGCGTGGTGCCATCGATCACGATGAGCCTGGCAATGACGGGCAGGGGCGAGTTGGGCGCAATGACGGCGGGCGTGTTGGGCGCGGTGGGGACGTTGAATTCGATGCGGTGGGGGCCTGCGTGCATGGAGGATTCCAGCAGGGCCGCGCGCAGCGAGCAGTGGCCGACCGTGGTGGTGCACAGGCCGTCGCCCAGACTAGTGTCGATGCCGTCACCTTCTTCGTTGACAACGAAGGTAGCCGCCCCCGCAGGGGGGCAGAACAGGTACGCGAGCAGCAGCGCGGCGGACAGGGTGCGGATGGTTTGCATGGATGGTTCCTCCTCAGTAGGCCTTTTTTGAGTGTTTTTGGGTACTAGCGCTTGTCCATCAGACGCGAATAGCTCTCTTTTTGATAGTGAATCGGTGGCACAGGCCCAGAGCGCCCAGCAGGCCAGAGAGCAGCGCCAAGGCGGCGTGGCCCAGCGTGGGCACGGCCACGGCGCCACCTGGGTTGCCTGGCCCACCCGGCCCGCCTGGATTGCCAGTGCCCGTCACTGTCAGCGTGAACACCGCGCTGGCGGTGCCGTCCTTGTCGGTGGCGGACAACATCAGCGGGTAGGTGCCAGGCGCGGTGGGCGTGCCGGTGAGCTGGCCTGTGGCGGCATTGAAGGCCGCGCCCGGCGGTAGCGTGCCGAGCAGCGCGTAGGGCTGGAGAGCGTCGCCGTCGGTGGCCGTCACGTACTGCGCCAGGGTGTGGCTGAAGGGTTGGTTCACCGGCACACTGGCGCTGCCCGGCGTCACTGCGGGCGGCGTGGCGCCGCCGCCCGCGCCGCCTTGCACCTGCACGGCCACGCACCGCGAGAACTCGGAGCTCTCCGCGTAGCCGTTCTTGCCGATGAGGGTGGCCGTCAGCGCCACATGGGTGTGGCCGGCGGGCAGGGCGGCAAAGGCCAGCGTCCCGGCCCAGCCGCCGCTGGGGTGGGTCTGCACGTCGGCCGCGCCCAGGAAGACCTGGCCCTCGCCATAGCCGCTGGCATCGCAGGCGGTGTTGGCGAAGGCCTCCACGCGGTAGACGGCGCTGGGCGATTGGCTGTCCATCAGCGTGGCGTAGATTTGCGTGCCGGCGGCGCTGCCGGTGGTGCTGGCGATCATGGGTTGGCGCACCGCCCAGATGGGCTGGGGCTGCGCGGGGTCGGAGCCCACGGCGGCTGGGTTGGCAGGGTCGATCAGCTCGATGCCCAAGGCGCCGTTGCTGTAGATGCTGTTGCCGCGCCAATTATTGCCCTGAGGGTTTTTCACCTGCAAGAGGTTGTGCTCCACGCGGATGCCGCTGCCGCCCCAGTGGGCGATCGTGTTGCCCTCGCTCGCGCCCGCGCCACCCACGCGGTTGTGCCAGGGGAAGGATTGGTTGATGTTTTGCTGATTGCGGATGAACACGCCGTGGCCGCTGCCGCCGATGGGCGAGGCGCCGTCGGCGCCCACGCCGATGCGGTTGGCCTGGATGTCGTTGCTATCGCTCTCGTTGACGATGTCGATGCCCGTCTGGCGCGCGCCGATCACGTTGGTGCGGATGGTGACGCTGTTGCTACCATAGACTTGGACGCCGGTGGCCGCGTCGCCACGCAATTGGTTGCCGCTGCGCCCGGTGCCGATGAGGTTGTCGTGGATACGGGTGCCCAGCACCCTGTCGGAGGAGGCGATGCCTATGCCATCGGTGCGGGCCACGACCAGGTTGCGCCCGGCGGGGGAGCCATCGCCGACCGAGGTGCTCTGGGCGTAGTTGGCTACGTAGATTCCGTGCCGGTTGGCGAGCAGGCCGGCCGCGTCGTCCGGCGACCCGCTGCCGTCGGTGCCGATGAAGTTGCCAAGAACCTGCACCCGGTACACGTCGTAGGTCTGGTTGGAAGTGACCAGCATGCCCGCATGGCCGAAGCGTGTGATGGCCAGGCCGCGCACCACCGAGTCGGATGCGCCGGGCCGCAGATGAATGCCGAATGTGTCGGCGCCGGCATTCGCGCCATCGATGCGCACGGTGATGACCGCGTTCGTTCCCGTGGCGGCGCTGTTGGGGGTGCCGCCGTTGGTGTAGCCGTCGATGGTGACTTGGGAGGCGATAGCGGGCAGCGGCGTGGCGGGACTGATGGTGGTGGGCGTTCCGCCAAAGTTGAAGGCGATGGTGTCCGCGTCGATGTTGGCGTTCGCCTGCTCGATGGCCGCGCGTAGCGTACAAGTGGCGCTGCCGGGATTGCAATTCACCGCGCCGCCCAGCGGTGCGTCGCCCACATCGGTGACGATGACCGTGGCGGCCCCCGCAGAGGCGCAGAACAGGCTGGCGAGCAGCAGCGTCGAGGACAGGGGGCGGCATGTCATAAGGTGTACTTTTTTCTTGCTCTAGCGCCCGCCATTCATGCGCATCAAGCTAACTATCTTGATAGCCGTTGATATGTGACAGGGCTCAATCCACAGATTTTTCAGTGCCCCCAGGGCTGCGGCAATGACGGCAAACGCCAAGGAAATGACGCCACACGACACGCCCTATTTGCGACAATTTGTGCAGGTATCCGAACCGGAAACACAACAGGAAAGGAGCGGCGCATGAGCCCCTCTGTAGACTCACCCCAGACCGCAGAAGCGGCGGCCCCTACGGCGACGCTGCGCCTGTCCGGCATGCCCGGCGACCGGAATTTGAAGGCCATGCGCGACTACCTGGCCGGCTTGATGCGGGTGGATGTTGCCCCCGTCCACCAGAACCAGCCGCTGCATTACGAGGCTGGGCTGCGCACCTTGCCGGGTGCCAGTTGGGGCAGTTCACAGGCCAGCGCCGTAAGCAGCACGCGCACGGCGGCCTTTTGCAAGGACGGGCAGGACGATTTGATGCTGGTGATGCCCTCAGTGGGCATGACCATCGGTCAGCCAGGCCGTGATGCACTGCGCGTGCGGCCGGGCGAGGCGGCCCTGCTATCGCAGGCGAGGCCTATGCAGATCGTGATGGAGCAGGCAGGTGCATCGTGGGCCCTGCGCGTGCCGCATTCCGAGATGGAGCGCATGTTGCCGCGCCTAGGCGAAGCCCCCATGCTGGCTCTGCGCCCCACGCCCATGCTGGGCCTGCTGCAGCGCTACGGTAAACTGATCGAATCAGAGCCCCTGGAAGGGGCCGGCAGCCAGCAGTTGGTAGTGCGCCAGCTGCAGGACATGCTGGCCGTGGCCATGGGCCAGTCGCCCGACTATGCTGCCTGGGCTGAGGAGAATAGTCTGGCTGCGGTGAGGCTGCGGGCTGTACGTGCCGACATGGCCGCTCACCTGGCCACCAGCCGCCTGAGTCTGCAATCGCTCGCTGCACGCCAGGGCATATCGGCACGTCAGTTGCAGCGCGTGCTGGCATCGGCAGGTACCAGCTACGAAGAAACCCTGCGCCACACCCGCCTCCAAGCTGCCCATGCCATGCTGAAGGAGCCACGTAACGCGGGAATGAGCATCGAGGTCGTTGCATATGCCTGTGGGTTTTCAGAGGCGTCGGCTCTGGGCCGGGCGTTCAAGCAGCACTACGGTGTGACGCCGGGCGAGGCACGATGGAGGCCGCAGTGAGTCGGCCTGAGGGCACTAACTGAATCGCCCCGGATTCCCTAGACACTTTTGAGCCGTTGGAAATGGCGTCTTTCGAACTCTACCGGTGAAGTATCTCCGGCAGTGCCGTGGCGTCGCTTAGGGTTGTAAAACATCTCGATGTAATTGAAGACATCGGCTCTGGCTTGATCGCGGGTTGGGTAGATCTGGCGGCGGATTCGCTCTCGTTTCAAAAGTTGGAAGAAGCTTTCGGCCACGGCGTTGTCATGGCAATTGCCCCGACGGCTCATGCTGGAAACCAGGTTGTGAGCGCGCAGGAAGTCTTGCCATGCATGCCCAGTGAACTGACTGCCCTGATCAGAGTGGACGGTGACAGCGGCTTTGGGTTGCCGGCGCCACAATGCCATCAGCAGCGCGTTGAGCACTAACTCAGTGTCGATGCGGTGCCCCATGGACCAGCCGATCACCTGCCTGGAGAAGAGGTCGATGACGGCGCTCAGGTACAACCAGCCTTCATGGGTGCGGATGTAGGTGATGTCGGTCACCCATGACTGATTGGGCTCGCTGACATTGAACTGGCGCTGCAGATGGTTTGGTGCCACCACCGCTGGCTTGGCGCCACGCGGGCCAGGTCGGCGTCGATAGCCAGTCTGTGAACGCAGGCCTTCAAGCTTGAGCAATCGGGCCACGCGGTGCTTGCCGCAGCGCTCTCCCAGGTCGAGCATGTCCATCGTGAGCTTGCGATAGCCATAGACGCCACCACTCTCCAGCCACGCGTGCTTGAGCAGGCCCAACAAGCGTTGATCGTCCTTGTCACGAGAACTCACCGGATCGCACTTCCAGGCGTAGTAGCCGCTGGGGTGCACGGTCATGAGCTTGCACATGCGGCAAACGCTGTGCTGGTGTTCATGCCGCTCGATGAATGCGTACCTCACCCGGACTGCTTGGCAAAGTACGCTGCGGCCTTTTTTAGGATGTCGCGCTCCTCGGTCACACGTTTGAGCTTGGCCTTCAGTTTGCGCAGCTCATCCGGCCTGTGCCCCCTGCGCTTGCCGTTGTGCCGCGGGCATTCGATGGGCCTTGATCCACTGATACAGGCTGTGCTGGCTAACACCAAGCCTGGCGGATACGTCGGCCACCTTGTGGCCACGCTCGGTGATCTGTTTGACCGCTTCGGTCTTGAATTCTTCGGGGTATCTTTGCTCACTCATGGCACCTCCTATTGGGCCTCAGGTTTGAGGCTCAGAGGTGTCTAGAAAACCCGGGGCGATTCACGATTCGATGTTGTACGGTCTGCCAACGGCCAGAAGTAGCTGGTGGCGGCAAGCAAAAGCGGACGCTCAACGCTTAAGCTAACCGGCACTTTGCGCTGGCAGCGGATAAACCACCTTGAACTGCTCACAGGCCAAGGGAATAGAGTCAGAAAAGACGCGCATGGAAGAAGCGCATTCCCGCGTGAAGTAAGCTCTGTGCGCGTCCCGCCAATACGTGAGAGAACCATCACCTTCTCCCTCAATGGACGCGAACTCAGATGTAACCCGATCAAAGGGAACTATATCGACTTGAATGGTTTCGATGATGCATAACGGCTTTCCGCTGGAGTCAGTGACAACACTGAGATCGCCTTTCTTCGGAATTGGCTTCCCGGCATCTTCATACGACCAGACGGAGCCGGCGGTCGCCCGCTTTATGCGACTTAGAACCAACTGTCCGAGTTCGTCTGCCATTGCAGGAGAGTCGCCGAAGGAGAAAGCCTCATAGAAGCGACTTTCCTCGACATCACGAACGATGTCCAAGTACTCGCGCCACATGGATTGGACATTTGCGGGGATCACCATCATGCTGAAAGTGTGCGGCCTAACGTAACTTAGACCGCAAAACCTGGGGAATGGACTGGATTGTTCGGGATACTCTGGACAATTTTTCCTCCTGAAAGCGGCTTGCAGCCTGGGTTTGCAAGCGCAGGGCTGCTCAAACATTCAGGTGTAAAAATTCCCGCAAATCCCGCAGGCTTCATCTGGCCCAACTATAGCCTGCGAATTTGCTAAGGCAGGTCTCTCGACAGTCGCGTTTGGGCCGCAAGCAACTGGGGTACGAATCAATGACCGCTTAGGGGAATGGGGGCCAGCGTCGGCTTCGGGCCCGTTGCCGCTTGCTTTCACAACGGTGGCGAGCGGTCATTCAATCGACGATCCGGCGCCACCGGTGCGGTAAGGGCTCATCGACGCGGCTGGCCGGCTGCCTAGGCAGACGCTCCAGGACATCGTGCAGGTATGCCTACGGACCGTGTCCGTTGAGTCGCGCGGAGTGAACTAGGTGTCATGATGAACGCGGCACGCCGTCCTACTCGAAGTGAGCCGGCGAATAGCCAGTTCGAACATCCTGGCGCAATCGGGCCATACGATTCTCTAATCAGCGCGGGGTGACGCGCCCATAGGCCCGGCGTGCGACATCGGTGCGTTCGAGGCACCGCTGCCCGTGGTGGCGCCACCTGGCGGCGGCGCACAGCCTGCCGCCATCCCCACGCTGTACTGGACATGTCTGGCCTTGCTCTCCACGCTGCTGGCAGGCTGGGGTGCAGCATGCCGCCGCAGGGCTGGTTAACTATTGTTTTGATGGCTGCCAGCGATTGATGGACTGGCGTTAGATCCTGATTTTTATTGAGGACTTGACCTCAGGCCGGCACGAACTCCGGCCGGTCATTGTTTATGAGGCTGAGTGGAGCGGTCACCTTGCCCTCGGCTCGCTTCTTGCCGGCCGCCCACGCGTTGAGCCGCGCATGGGCCACGGTGCTGTCCTTGGCCAAGCTGGCTGGCAGACAGGGCCTACTCGCGCGCATCAAGAACGAAGTGTGTGTGCATTGGACATGCTTACCCGCCAGCTCACGGTGCGCTTGGCAAATACGCCGATGACGAAGGCTGCGTACAGCCAGCCTTGCCAAGTCGAGACGTACATGAAGTCGCTGACTCACCAATGGTCGGCCGCTCGACCCGGAACTGCCGGTTGACCCGGTCTAGAGGGCATGGGCCTTGGTATCGCCAGTGGTGGTGCGTACGACCTTTCCATGCATCACTGTGCTCGACGCCCTTTGTGAGATTTCAATCAGCCTTGCATTCCAAATGAGGCCGAATTTACGGCTATTTTGTCATTGCATTTTTTTTGACAACGTCTAAAACAGGTGGTTACGATTGGGTTTTTCCTAGGGGCCTGCTGCGAGGTGTTGAGCATTTGGAACCGAATATTCAAATGCTATGACGTGCAAATTGCGGCGCCTAGTGCAAATAGCGCTGCTGGAGCTTCAGTCGGCTTCAGCGCGGGATCGGCCGGCTCGCACATGCTGCTCATGTCGCGGCATGTGAGCCAAAAAATTACTACACGATTATCGGAGGGGCAATGCTCATGGCTAAACAGTGGAACTCACTTCGGTTCATGAAGTTGACCAGCCGCAGCCACGCGTGCCGGGATGAGGAAAGCACTAGCTCTCGCTGGAGCAGGCAGATGATTGCCGCATTGGCCTGCCTGCTCCTCTCCTGGGCTATGCCAACGATGGCGGCTACGACCACGCTGACTCTTCTTCTTGACACCGACAACAATCCAGGGACCGGCTGCACTGTGACCAGGACCGCAGGTAGCTTCGTCGGGGCCGAACGTGTGTTGATCACCGTCGTGGAAGCGGACGATACGGGATACCACACGCAGTCCATCAGTGTGCAGGCATGCGCAGGCGGTAGCCTGGGACCCGCTCAGGTGGTGGATAACACGCCCACGCCGATCGCGCCTGGCATGGGGGCGGCAGGCACGGCGGCGGTGGAGACGTACATCCGGTCCGAGCAACTGCCCCCGGGCGTCGGGCCGCAGATGCGGGTGGGCCTGTTTGCGGCGGGCTCGGGCGGCATCACGGGTGAAGACGCCTTGCTGGGACCCATCTTGCTTGCTCCCCCACCACCCGGAGCTACGAGCATTCCCACAATGAGCATGCCCGCGTTGCTGGCTACGGCCCTGCTGCTGGCAGCCGCGCTGTGGCTGGCGCGGCGCCAGGGCTGGGCGGGGCTGCACCGCCTGGGAGTCGCGTTGCTGGCGGTGGCGATTTCAGGCCAACTGCTGGCCGCCATCGTGCGAGACGGGCTGGTAGCCGACTGGACGGGCGTGCCTGCACTCGCCAGTGATGCGGCCGGTGACGTGGTGGGAGGGACTGGTACTGACATCAGAGCGCTCTACGCGACTTCCGAGCCCGGCTTGCTGTTCCTGCGTGTGGACGTGGCCCTGAACGCACCGCCCGTCGCCCAAGCGCAGTCCGCCACCGCCGTGGCGGGTGTGGGCAAGGTGCTCTCGCTCAGCGGCAGCGACTATGAAAACGCCACACTCACCTACGCTGTGATCACGCCTCCGGCCCATGGGGTGCTCTCCGGCTCGCCGCCCAACGTCACCTACACGGCCAACGCCGGCTACGGTGGCGCAGACAGCTTCACGTTCAAGGCCAACGACGGCACGCTGGATTCGGCCCCCGCTACCGTGTCGCTCACGGTGCAGCTCGCACCCGCCATCACCAGCGCCAATGCCACGACGTTCCTCACCGGCCAGGCCGGCACCTTCACCGTAACAGCCACGGCCGCGCCCGGCGCCACCATCACCATCGACGGCGGCGCCTGTGTGCCCGCATTGCCCGCCAGTATTAGCTTCGCTGGCACCAGCGGCAGCAACACCGCCACCTTCAGCGGCACTCCGGCGGGGGGGGACAGCGGCAGCTACGTGTGTCCGCTGCGCGCCAGCAACAGCGCGGGCGACACCACGCAGAGCTTCACGCTGACCCTGGGCGGGTCGCCGGTGTTCACCAGCGCCAACACCACCGCATTCGCCGCGGGTACCCCGGGCAGTTTCACCGTACAGACCACGGCGACGCCGGCCACGACGGGTATCGCCCAGACGGGCACGCTGCCCACGGGCGTTAGCTTTGTCTACAACGGCCCCGGCACGCCACTCACTGCCACGCTAGCGGGGACGCCAGTGCCGGGCACGGGTGGGGCGTACCCGCTCACCCTCACGGCGGCCAACGGCATCACTCCCAATACGGTGCAGAACTTCACCCTCACCGTGAATGAGGCACCCGCCGTCACCAGCGCCAACGCCATGGCCTGCACCCTGGGCGCTGCCTGCTCGTTCACCGTGGCCACCAGCGGCTACCCGCACCCGGTCATCGCCCGCGGCGGCGTTGCGCTGCCAGGCGGCATGTCTTTCGTGGACAACAGCAACGGTACCGGCACGCTTAGCGGCACGCCCCCGCTGGGCAGCGGCGCGGCGGGGACGCATGCGTTGACATTCACCGCCACCAACCTGGCGGGCTCGTCCCCCACGCAGAACTTCACGCTGACCGTGAACCCAGCCAGCCAGACCGTGGCTTTCACCAGCACCGCCCCGGCGGATGCCAAGGTGGGCGGCGCCACCTATACCGTGGCCGCCACCGCATCCTCGGGCCTCGCGCCCGTCACTTTCAGCAGCGGCTCCTCGGCGGTATGTACCGTGGCGACCAACGTGGTGAGCTTTGTCGGGGCGGGCACCTGCACCGTGCGGGCCGATCAGGGGGGCAATGCGGACTACGCCGCCGCCCCCCAGGTGCAGCAGTCGTTCAGCGTGACCAAGAGTGACCAGACGATCAGCTTCACGTCCACCGCCCCTCCTAGCGGCACCGTGGGCGGCAACTATGTCGCCACCGCCACGGCCACGTCGGGCCTGGCGGTGACGATCACCGGATCGGGCGCCTGCAGCGGAACGGGCACGGTGACGTTCAACACGGCGGGCACCTGCACCGTCAGCGCCAACCAGGCGGGCAACGCCAACTACAACGCCGCCCCGCAGGTGCAGCAGGCGTTCACCGTGTTCGCGCCGCAGGCCATCACCTTCACGTCCAGCGCGCCCACGGAGGCGGTCTACGGCGGCACGTACAACGTGGCGGCCACGGCCACGTCGGGCATGGCGGTGGCACTCACCGTCGATGCCGCCAGCGCCTCGGTGTGTTCCATTGCGGGCAACACAGTCAGTTTCGGCGGCACGGGCACGTGCACCATCAACGCCAACCAGCCTGGAGGCGGCGGCTGGTTGCCCGCGCCCCAGGTGCAGCAGAGCTTTGCGGTCGGCCCCAACCTGGTGAACGACAGCTACGCCGTGGTGGGCAATACGCAACTGGTGGCGGAGGCGCATTCCGCGCCGGGCACGCCCTACACCTCGGCAGCGGCGGGTGTGCTGAGCAATGATGCGTCGAATGTGGCGATCACCGTGGCTGCTGGCAGCGGGGCCACGACCCAAGGTGGATCGGTCACCATCGATGCGGCGGGCCGATTCACCTACACGCCGCCCGTGGGCTTCACCGGCGCGGATGCGTTCACCTACACCGGCGCGTCCGGCGGCGTGTCGCGCACGGCCACCATCACCTTCAACGTGGGCAACATGGTGTGGTACGTCAACAGCGCGGCGCCGGGCGGCGGCAATGGCCGTTCCCACGCGCCGCTCAACAGCCTGCCCAGCAGCCTGGGCCAGCCGGGCCACACCGTCTATGTGCACAGCGGCGCAGGCACGACGACTGGGGCGTTCAAC
Organism: Acidovorax sp. A79; assembly: GCF_041154505.1. Classification (GTDB taxonomy): domain Bacteria; phylum Pseudomonadota; class Gammaproteobacteria; order Burkholderiales; family Burkholderiaceae_C; genus Acidovorax. The sequence goes on along the minus strand of NZ_AP028673.1, from coordinate 116,262 downwards.
CTTCAGGCCAATCAGAAACTGGTGGGCGCGGGGGCCGCGCTGGCGGTGGGCGGCCTGTCCATCCCGGCGGGCAGCCGGCCCATGCTGGCGGGCACCTTGTCGGGCGTGCCCGGCGCCGCGGGAATCACGGTGAGCGGGGTCAACTTCAACACCGGCGGCAACCATGCCGTCGTGTTCACCAACGTCAGCGCCGACTTCGTGGGCGGCGGCATGGCTATCACCACTACCAGCGGCGCGGGCTTCTCGGCCAACAGCGGCGGCACGGTCACGGTGCAGGGCCCCGGCAATACTATCTCCACCGGGACGGGGCCTGTGCTCTACGTCAACGCCACCACCATCGGCCCGGCAGGGCTTACCTTCGAGTCCCTGAACAGCACGGGCGGCACGCTTGGCGGCATTACGCTGAGGGATACCGGCAATTTCAACGGCCTGCGCGTGACCGGCGTCGGCACCGTGGCGGGCAGCGGCGGCACCATTGCCAACAAGACCCAGCGCGGCGGCTGGTTTCAGAACACCCGCGACCTGACGCTGAACTACATGGCGTTCAACAACAATGGTACCAACCAGGAAACGGCCGCCATCTGCGGCGATGCACTCAACGGCACCAACACCAACTGCGGCGCGGGCATTCACCTGGAGGGCGTGACCAACGTGTCGCTCATCGGCACCACCGTCACGGGTGGCCAGCAGATCGGTATCAACGGCAACAACGTGAACGGGCTGGCCATGACCGGCGTGACGGTGGACAGCGTGGGCAACGAGAACCTGGAGGACGGCGTGCAATTCGTCAACCTGACGGGCACGGTGACCATCACCAACTCCACGTTCAAGAACAGCTACCACCGCCAGTTCGAGGTGCAGAACAGCGCGGGCACGCTGAACCTGACCGCGAACGGCAATACCTTTGAGGGCCTGGGTCCCCAGGTATCGACTTCCGCACAGGGCGTCCTGTTCGTGGGCCAGGGCACGGCGGTCGTGAACGGCAGCTTCACCGGCTCGCTGTTCCGCAACAATTTCGCGACGGCCTTCACCGGCCAGGGCATCGGCAACGCCCAGGTGGCCATTGACCTGGGTGCTTTGGGTGCGGGCAATGGCAACACCTTCACCAACAACTCCGGGGCCGTGCAGATGCTGACCGACAACGCGGCCACCATGGACGCCAGCGTCGTCAACAACACCATCACGGTGAACGGCACGGTCACGAGCGGCTTCACGCCCACCACCTTCCGCAAGGGCGCGAACGCCACGGGCCTGTACAAGGGGGTGTACAGCAACAACACCGTCGGCAATGGAACGGTCGGATCGGGTACGAATGCGGCTGGTACCAATGGCCTGTCCATCACCAACGATGGCACCAGCGGCGGCATGCAGATGACCGTGACAAACAACATGTTCCAGAACATCGTCCAACGCGGCATGGAGGTGTTGGTGCAGCGAAGCGACCAGGTGGGGGTGGTGGCCACGAACAATACTTTTGGCACGCCTGATGGCGGAGGCTTGGGAACCCGCGTTGGCCATGCAATCTTCATGCAGTCGGCCACGAATGCCTTCGCCAGTACCTTGTGTGCAGAGATCACCGGCAACAACATCAGCAGCCAGTGGTGGGACGACATCACTTCCGGAAGCATCCGGCTGCGCATGTTTCCGCCGGGCGGCGCGGGAGATCAATTCCGCGTGCGTTTCCTGGCAGGGACAACTCCCGTCGATGTCGTCAATTATCTGAATGGGGCCAACACCAACGCCCTGACGTCCGCGACGACGCCAACCAGCTTCACCACGGGCGCAGCCGCCTGCTTTTAGGGTTTCAAGAAAAATTAACCTCCAGCGCTTTTATAGAACGCGCTGATAGCTATAAAAAAATAGCGCCTGCCCGTGCTGGCGCGTTACTGCGCTTTGCCGCTCTTGTAGAAGGTGCGCTCAGTCTCGCGCTCCCCGCTGCCATCGGGCCGGCAGGCCATGCGCCGCACGGGGCCGTGCAGGAAGCCGTTCACGAGTTCGCCTTCGCGCCACTGCACGATCTCGCCGAGTTGCCCAAGCACTTCGCGCAGGCGGCCGGTGCCGCCCGGCGCCAGGTCGGTGCCATTTTCATCAAGGCAGCGCAGATAACGGTCGCGGCCGTCGCGCTCCTGCAGGCTTTCGGTGTTGAGCGCGCCGCCGGGCCAGTAGCGCAGCCAGCGCTGGCCGCTGCCGTGCGGCTCGATGCGCAGCAGCGGCGAGCCGTCGGGGTGAAAGTGCTCGCTGCACAGCTCCTTGCCGTGCCAGTGCAGCGCGGCGCTTTCGCGCTGGCCGTTGGGGCCGAAGGTCTCGTGCAGGCCATGGTGGCCCAGGCCCAGCGCCAGGCGGTCGTGGCGCACTGTCGCGTCTTCGCCAGAACCAGAAGTCCAACTGCCGCTGGATTGGCTGGGGTAGTGAATCCAGTGGCGGTTGCGCTGCTGTGCCCAGCCCGCTGTTTCGCAGTGCAGCAGCGTGCGGTCGCGCGAGAACCAGACCACGTCACAGCCCCCGCCCTCGTTTTCGAAGGTATTGGGGCCGATAGGAAAGCCATCCTCGAAACGCAGGCGGTGCGCGCCGCCCGCGAGCGCGATGTGCTCCACGCCGCTGCCGCGCAGGCCGGGCACGGGCGCGATGGCGAAGTAGCGGTGCGGGTCGCGCACGATGTCCTGCTCCAGCCGCTGGCGGATGGCGTGGTGCAGGGCGAAGAATTCGGTGGCGATGGCCTGCAGGCGGTCTTCGTGCGGGGCGAGACGATCCTGGTAAGCATCCCAGGCGTCTTCGTCTTCCTCATCTTCGTCTTCGTCCTCTGGATAGGCATCTGCCACGGCATTCCAGATCGCATGCGCTTCCTCGATCAGCGGCAGCGCGGGCGCATAGACGGGGTTGGCGGCGATGAGGCCCGGCACCGCGTTTGCATCGTCCAGGTGCGCGGCCACGTTGTCGAAGTACTGATCCACGCCGCCATTGGAGACCTGCGCGTCGAACAGGTCGAAGCAATAGACGGCGCGCAGGTGGGGCGCGAACGCTGACGGGTCCGCGTCGCACAGGGAATCCACGATGGTCGCGCTGAAATACGGAGCCCGCCGCAGCAGTGCGAGCCAGTCGATGGAGGGGAGGTGGTTGGTGTGAGCCATGGAAGATTTTGACGATGGAAGGGTGCGGTCATGATAAAAGCATCAACCGTGCAAGCGGATGATTTCGAGGTCGAGGAGGTGTTCAAGGAGCAGGGCGATCTGCTCGTGCTCTCGCTCGGTTTCGCGTCAGTGCACGATCCGCTGGACGTGCTGCATTTCGCCTGCGGCCGCCAGCACAGCGAGCAGCGGCCGCCGCCGGTGGAGGACTTGCTCTATGTCGAGCGCACCGACCAAAGCCTGGCCTGCGATGGCCGCGAGGTTGTGGCCCTGGTGGGGCATGGCGACCACATCGAGCTGGTGCTGACCGCCGAGGGGGCGCGACTGCTGCAACTGGCGCAGCGCACGCGGTTTCGCTTTGGCTTGCACCCTGAGTTGCTGCCCGCTGCCCTGGCCCAACTGGAGGCCATGGCGCGCGCGGGGCAGGATGGCGTCACCGTGCAGCGGGTGCGCTGAAGCGCTGCGTGCGCAGTGAATTCGCCGGGCGGATAGGTGCCGGGCTTCACCCGGCTGGTCTTCGCCCAGATTCCAGGCGTGAGCGGTTGCAAAGTTCAGCGTTCTCGCCATTCAACATGCAGGAAACGATCTAAGAATCCGGGATGGAGCCGACCCCATGAATACAACACCCCGTTCTCCAGAAGACTCCTCCGCTCGATCGCTGACTCCTGCCTTTGAACTGCACCACCCGGATGGGCTGCGCATTGCATGCGGTCTGGAGGAAACTGTCTTGCTGGACCGCCACGCGGCGCTGGTCGTGGTGCCGCGTGCGTCCAGGGCGGTGGTGCAGGAGTCTGACTGGACCTGGCACCGGCTCGTGCCTTGGAGCGATGGCGGCTTCATGGTGGGCATCGAGCTGGCGTTCTTCCGGGGCGCGTTGTCCGAATGCCTTCTGTTCCACGACGACGATAGTCGTTATGGCCGTGACTGGAACGAATGGTCGGAGCGCAAGGAGCGGCGGCGCGCCCAGGCCCTGAGCGACTGGCTGGCCGCGCGCGGCTGGGCTGCGGGCCGTTATGGCTGGGGCGAGGTCTGGGTGGGCTACGAGCCGCGCACCGGGTTGGGCGGCGGGTGGGTGCGCTACGCGGCGTGCGCCTGAATGCCCGTGAATGCGCGGCGGGGCTGTGTCTGAGATCGTAGACACGTTCTTCGCCCATGGCCTGCCGTGGGAGTGCAGTTGCATCTCACGTCACCTGCACGAAGAACAGGCCGCTGCAGTCCACGCGCCCAGTGGGCTGCTGGGGCAGGTACAGGTAGCCCACGCCATCAGCCAGGTAGAACAAGTTGCGCAGCGTTGCGGGTAGGTCGCCGCCGTCGATCTGCCACGCAAAGGCCAAGCCGCCGAGTTCCAAATCTTCGTTTTGCAGCCATTGCGGCTCGCCGCCGATGAAGGACAGCGCATCGCCGCCGCCGGCCTGCGCGCGGATGGCATGCGCGGGCAGCTCCAGTGCACCCTGTACCAAGGCGCCAGCCGTATGCACCAGCACCTGCGTGGTGCCCCGGCGTAGCAGCGCCAGGTCAGCCGCATCGCCGTGGTAGGTGATGTGGTCGAGGAAGTATTCGCCCGGCAAGTAGGTGGTGAACACCGATGCCACGCGGCCCGCGCCGATGTCGATGCCCGCATGCACGGCCAGGAAGGCCGCGGGCAGCGAGGCGGCGAGCACCAGCGGATGGCCGAAAGGCCCTTGCGGCCAGTCGGCCACACCGCCGATCAGTGCGCCGCCACCCAGGCGGGGCGCCAGGGGGTGGGCGCCGTCAGGGGTGATGGTGAGGGATGTTGGCATGGTTTCACTTCACTTTTGATAGCTGCTTGCGACCGGTGGGTGCGAGCTGGAGGTGGAGTTCATATCGAATGCAAGAGGTCATAGGGGCAGCGGGTATTGCCGGCCACAACGCCCGCACACAAAGACGTGAGCCAGCTCTTCCTGCGCAAAAGTCTGCGCAGCAACGGGGGGTACGTCGAGATCGAAGAATCGGCCGGTGCCATGGTCGTAGATCGACACGTAACGGCACGGCTGGCCGCAGCAATCCACCGCGATGTGGTCGAGATGCTCCGGGCGCCGGAACCTGCGCATCCGATCCGTTTCGCTGGCTGGGCGGATCGCCAGCAGCAGGCCGCCGCCGCGACGGGCGGCGTAGAGCACGCTGCCCGCCGTGGCCTGCGCATTGCGCGCGTCGTCACGCAGCAGCCTCACCAGCACCCCCTTGTCGTCCTCGGCCAGCCGCACGAATCCGTCCACGAAAGCTTCGCTGGCGCCGCCCAGCATGGCGAAATCGTGCGGAATGCGCAGGCGCAAGGCGCCTTCCTGTCCGTTTGGGATTTCCCCGCTCGCGCTCATGGCGTGCGGCCCGTGCGCGCAGGCGCGGGTGGCAAGCCCTGGATAGCGCAGGGGCCGGGGCAATCACTCGATGGGCCGCGCGGCGGGTTAGCCACAGGAACAGCGGCCAGGGCTTCACCAGGTTGATCCTCGCCCAGATTCCAGGCATGGATGCGGCCGCTGGCCGTATCGACAAGGTAGTAGCCGACCAGGTTGCTGCCTGCTGCCGGCAGGCCGTTGCTGCGCCAGCGCAGCGCGAACACGAAACGCGCGGAGGCCTGCGGCTGGCGCTCGCAAACGTATTGGCCGCTTTTGCCGGCACTTCTACCGGCGTTCTTACCGGCGCCGGCCAGTTGCCGGGCCTGGGCCGCTTCGACCAGCCGCAGACAGGCTCGGTCCGCAGCCGTAGGCGGGCCAGCAGCTGCCGCCAGGTTGGGCCAGAAACTGGCCACCAGCACCAAGCCACGCAGGTTCATGCAGGACTCGGGCATGCGCGTCTTTCGTCCGGAGCGAGCGGCTTGTTGAAGTCCCTGGCGTGGACGGGCACGCCGTCTTGCTGCACGCATTCGCCCGCCACCACCACGTCGCGCCAGTCCAGCGCCATGTACGACACCCAGTAGCGCAGGCGTGCCAATTGGCCGTCGCTGACGAAGGCGGCGCAGCGCAGCAGGCGGGCTGTGGGCTCGCTGCCGTCCTCGGTGCGGGCGCTGGCCAGCAGCAAAGCGGCCCGCTCGCGGTCAGCGGGTGCGAAGGTGGCGGCCAGGTAGGCGTGGATGTCGTCGGGCAGTTCCATGGTTCAGGTCTCCTGCTGAGACATTGAAGGCTTCTTTGCAATGTTCATGGTAAATCCTGCGCCCGCGCGCCCAGGCGCAGGCTGGCGCAGAAGGTCTGGCAGCCGCCTTGGGCATCGTCTGGCGGGTTGGCCAGTTGCACGAACAGGTCGGGCGCGAGCTGCACCAGGGTGACGTCGGCGCCGCCCGAACCGGCGTAGATGCCGGTGTAGTTCTTGGTGCGCGTGCGCCACCAGAACATGCGCACGACGTGTTCGCCCTTCCACGCGGGTTTGCCGAAGAAGCTGAAGGCCTCGGCGGGCTGGTCGCCCGCGTGGGCGTTGGGCACCATCCAGCGGCCATCGTCCGTGCGCGTGAAGGAGTCCAGCCACGCATGCGTGCCGGGCCGTATGCGCGCCACCCGCACGCTGGGCGTGGGCGGGCCGGCGTTGACCTCCCAGTCGCACACGTGGTAGGGCGGCTGGCCGCCTTCCTGCTCGTCCTTGCATTCGCCGCGCAGGGGCGGCCCGGGCTTGGCTTTGACGATGTCGAACGCGCAGCTCTGGTCGTAGCGGGCGTCGGCCTGGCGCTGCGGGCGGGTGATCTTGTAGCCTGCGGGCAGATCGAATTCGAGGCCGCAAGCGGCGACGTGGATGGCTGTCGGCGCGGTGGTTTGTGCAGCGCTGGGCAGGTTGCTGAATGCGGCCAGTGTGAATGCGAGGAGGGTGTTCTTCATCAGAATTTGCTTCGCTATGGATAGCTGCTTGCGCTTGATGGACGGGCGCTACAGCCTTTTTTCACATCAAGCCCTCTAGCGCAGTGATCGCGCTGGTTTTCTTCAGGAAACGCGCGTGCTGCAAGGCGTTGTCGCCGCCCGCCACCAGTCCGTCCAGGCGTGCGCCGCTGGCGTGGATGTGGCGCAGCAGCGCGGCATCGTCCTGCTCCACCGCGTGGCGCAGGGCCACGCGCACGGCGTAGGGGTGCGCGGGCAGCGTGCCGGCTTGCAGCAGGGCGCGCCAGTCGATGCGGGCGCGCAGGTAGAAGGCCAGCAGCGCATCGGCCAGCGGCGCGGGCAGGCCATTGCTGCGGCAGGTGTCCAGGTAGGCCAGCAGCTCCGACCCGGCGCCGTATTCGCCGTTGGAGGCCAGCGGGTCGCCGTGCAGCGCCAGGCATGCGAATGCGGCGAGCAGGCTGGGCGCGAAGGTGGCCACGGCGTCTTCGGTCAGCGCGGGCGCCCAGGCGGGCGGCAGGCCCATCTTCCAGGCCAGCATGCCGCCATCGTCGGGGGCGCCGGGCGAAGTCACGGCGTAGATGCGGTCGCAGTATTCAAATCCGCCGATGGGCAGGTAGGCCAGTTTGCCGCTCCACTCTTCGCCCGCGTCCTCGGCGGTCTCCCAGGCTTGTTCTTCTTCGTTTTCGATCCAGCCCTGCAGGTCGCGGTAGAAATCGCTGCCGTTGTAGAACAGCTCGCACCAGCTCACGGCCTCGATGCGCGGGCCTTCGCTGGTGGTCACCTCCACGCTCAGGTTGTAGTCCAGCCGCCCGCCCGCAGTTTGCCGCCACAGCGCCAGCAGCGCGGGTGGCAGCGGCCCGGCGCAATGGGCCTGCACGGCGGCGATGGCGTCTTCATCCATCGGAGGCTGGGCGGCGAAGATGAGCCGCCCAGCGAACAGCTCGATGCCGTGCGCGCGCAGGGCGTGGATATCGGCTTCGGAAAATCCGTGGGGCGTGTTCATGGGGGCTTGGCTCATGTGGGGGTTCCATGGTTTCGTCGCACCTGCGCCAACGCGGCTTCTTCGGCGGCCGTGTCGGCGTCCACCTCGGTCACCAGCAGGCGGATGCCGGGTGCATCGGCAAACGCGCCATCGCGTTCCATGCGGGCCAGCAGGTGGCGCAGGGTGTCGAGAAAGTGCTTCGGGTAATTGGCGTGCCGCTCACGCTCGGCCTCGTAGCGTTCGCGCACGGGCTCGTAGCGCGCGCGCCAGAGTGCGGCGCTTGCGGGCAGCTCGGCCTCGGCGCATTCATGTTCCCAGTCGGGTGGCTCCATGGCGGCGCGCGCCGGGTCGTAAGCCAGGCTGATATGCACGTCACTCCACGCCGCGCTGCAGTTGAAGGCAAAGCCGGCAGGCGCGCCCGGCCAGGCGCGGCGTGCTTCGGTCAGCGTGTGCTGGGTGAGGTCGCGCAGCAGCGCTTCAAAACCGGTGATGGCCAGGAATGCGGCCCACGGGCTGGGTGTCATGGCTGTTTCCTAGTGGGGGTCGAAAGCCCGCCCTGGGCGTTCACTCCGCTGCCCCGTTCCACGCCAGAAAATCCACCGAGCGCTCCGGCGGGTTCAGCGCGAGGGCCGAGCGGCGCTCCATGCCGGAGGCTTCGTCAAAATCGGACGAAGTGATGAACAGCACAGCCCCGGCGCGGTGCGTGCCAAAAAAGCCTTCTTCATCGAGGCGGCGCATGGCATCGGTCATGGCCTGGCGGACGCCGGCCTTGAATGAGGCGAATGCAGCCGCGTCGCCGGATACCGCCTGGCAGGCCGCTGCCAGTTGATCGCAGATGGGGTTGAACGGCTCGGCGGCGAAGCCCTCGTAGGCCCACTCGGCGCTGGCCCATTGGTAGTAGGCGGCCTGGTCGTCATCGTCATCCATCTCCGCGAGCTTCTCGCGGTGCCGCTCCAGCGAGTTGGCCGCGGGCACCACGGTGTAGCAGTCCTCGTCGGTGTAGAGGGCAAAGGCGTAGAAGCTCTCGTTGCCGTGCTGCGCCAGCAGGGCGGAGAAGGAGCGCCGGGCGGCTTCCGTGATGTCCCTGGTTAAATCTTCGCGGTTCATCGTCATTCTTTCTGAAGGTGGTCAATACGGTGCCACCAGCGTCTTCCACGTCTTGCCGTCATAGGCATGGACTTCGTACAGGCCCGCGATCACCAGTAGCCCGTCGCGCGCGTCCATGTGGCCGGTGTGGACGACATCCGCGCCGCCGTGGCGCAGGCGGCGCACCTCCTTGCCGTCCCACACGCGCAGTTGGTAGTCCGAGCACAACCACAACTGGTTCTCAAACCATACCGCGCTGTTGTTCAGCAAACTGGAGTTGCCCTGGTGCACCTGCGTCCAGGTGTCCTTGGCACCGATCCAGAGATTGCCGCCTTCGCCGCTGATGTACACCTTGCCATCCTGGCCGACGGTGACGGTGCCCAGTTGCTCCTTGCTGGGAAAATCGCAGTGTGTCCATCGTTTGCCGTCATAGCGCCAGACATCGCCGCCCGCGCCGACGGCATACAGCTCCTGCTCGCTGAGCCCGTCCATGTCGTTGAAGCCGACGGCGCTGAAGTCCTCATCGCCCGGCTTGGGCAGACCCTCCATGCGCTCCCAGCGCCCCGGCGCCACGCGCTTGAAGATCTTGCGGTTGCGGCCGACGGAATATGCGTAGCCGCCGATGCACTTGACCCGCATGGTGATCGGGTTGAGATCGGTGCCGATGTTCTCCATGGCGCCGGGCTTGCCGCCGCCAATGGCATAGACGCTGCCTTCGTTGTTGCGCGCGACGACCAGTGCCTGTGCGATGGGCTGGTGCGACACGCCGCAGCGCGGCCGGTTGAAGCCGTCCAGCTCGCTCCAGCCATGGCGCTTCTCTGGGTTCTGCTCGTCCAGATAGATCGACAGCAGGCGCGTGCCGATGTCGTGGTCCCAGGTTTTGGACTGCTTTTCCTCATCCAGATCGGGCCGCGCCAGCAGATAGACGATGTTCCTGTCGCGCACGGCGCAATCGACAATATGCCAGCCTTGGTAGTGCGTTCTCCACTGCGGGCGCGCGATGAATGGGGTGTTGCTGATTTTTGCCATGTGGTTTGGAATCGTTTTCACATTCCGTCGGCGACGTCATTCAATGGGCTCCAGCCCGCGCCGTTGCCGGTGCTGGTTGTAGAACACCTTGTGCAGCGCGTCCGGGTGATCGCTGGTTTGCCGCAAGTGTTCACACGATCTGGCCCAGTCGTTCCAGTTCTGGGCCTGGAACGTGATGCCCAACGCCTCGAACCGTAGTTTCAGCGCCTCAAAAGTCTTCTTGTCGCACTGCTCCCCGCAGACCCCCTCGATAAGGCTGCCGCCGGCCCGCAGCGAGAACTGCCCTTCGTTGTCGAGCATGACGATGGCAGCCTCGTGCAGCGGGCGCGCGGGCTGGCCCAGCCAGTAGCCGTACAGGTTGCTTTGGCCATCCTTCGCAACGAAGCGCGCCAGCGCGGTGACTTCCCGCATGGCTTCGATGTTGCTCTGCAGGTCGGGGTCTTTTAACTCGTCTTCACTGAGGTAGGAGATGTCATTGGCCACGTCTTCTTCCCCCGGCATCAGGGCGAGCAGGTCAATGCCATGAAAGGGGCCTGCGCCGCCTTGCAGCGTGTGCAAGGCCAGCATTTCCAGGTCTGCGGGAAGGGTGTCGGTGCGGGCAACGGTTTGCTTGAATGCTTCGAGGGCAGGCATCGATGCTTCCAATTTGATAGCTGCTTGCGATAGATGGGCGGGTGCTAGAGGCGGTTTTTATTGCCACTCCACGCGGAAGTCGTTTCGCAGCCGCCGGCCGGTGCTCGTCTCAGGCTCGTTCAGCAACAGGGCGCCGTCGTGCATCTGGCCGTCAAAGCGCAGTTCGCGCCGGGCGCGCAGCACAGGCGGTTTTCCGGGCATGACTTCGCCCCACACTGCCGATTCGGTCGGGTTGTTGGCCGTCAGGTTGGCGTGCACCAGCACGCGGCCGCCGCGCTCCACCACGATCAGCAGCCAGCCGCTGCCGTAGAGGGCCGTGATCGGCGCATCCGCATGCACCAGCCGCGCCACGCCGTTGCGGCCTGTGCCGGTGCGCGTCTTCATCAAGCCCAGCAGGGTGCTGCTGGTGATCTCGGTGCGCTCGAAGCTGTCGCGCAGCGCGGCCTGGTGCCGGTGTAGGCAGTCGAACAGGCCCTCCACCTCGGCCTGCGAGAACGCCGAGGGCGGCAGGTACAGTGTGTCGCCCTGGTCGTAGCCGCTGGTCTTGCTAGCGCCGCTGGTATCCAGGTTCAGGCCCAGGTTGTAGATGCGCGGGCTGCCCTGGCGCAGCCAGGGTTCGAGGTTCTTGTAGTACGCCTCGTAGCGAATGGCGGCCAGCACCACGCCCCGGTAGCGGTAGCGCAGTTCGGCACGCGAGCCGCCGGCCTCGTTCTCGCCCCAGGGGCGAGCATCGGCGATGAATTCGCCGCCCGGGCAGTCCAGGCGCGCGATGGGCTGGAAGTCGCTGGCCATGGCGTGGGCTCCGGTAGTGGCGAGGCAACAGAGGGCCAGCAGTTGTTGAATCACCGTTTGCCTCCCGACATAGTGCGACGACGACGAGCGTAGTTCTTGCGCATCGGCCGCTGCTCCTGAATGGTTCTGGCACCATGCTATCAAACGCTTCAGCGGTTTTTTCAGAGCCCCATGAACCCCCAGGAATTGCGCGAGCTGACCGTGGCTGGCTGAGTTCTATGCGTTTTTGAAATTTTGAAAGGCTTGAAGATATGAATTTGTCGAACCTTCTTAATCAGTTGATGGCCGAGTACGGGTCGGGCATGAACGACATGCAGGTCATTTTTATTGCCGATGAGAACGGCCATCCAGCCACGGGCATAGATGGCGCATTGTTTCTGCTGTGGTCATGCTCGCGCGGATTGCTGGAAGAGGAGCTTTCTGTTCGCCTCTCGAATAGCCATCTTCGGGTGGATGCTTCCTTCGCCGATATGGTCCGGGATGCACGTTCTTTTTTCGGAGAAGGCGTAAGGCCGAGCCACTTCAACGAGCGTGGCCGATCGTTCGCGCTCAAATACCTCAGGCCCGGCTGGGAATACCGTTACCACCTCGATCTGGATGACTTGTTTCCTGACGAGGCCACTTATGCCGATATTCCGGAATCTCAGGCGAGTATCGACAAGGTATTCGCTATTTTGGATGCGCGCCGCAAGCATTTTGGGGCATGGCTACGGTAGTGCTGCATGATTTTCCAGTGCGCAGTGCACACATGCAACTGCAGATTACTTCACGATGAAATCAAATATACGAAGGAGGTGGTGAGCCATGCTGACGACAGCAGAGTTTCGCAAGAATTTTCTGGGCTACAACATCGTTGACTGCGTAGTGCGCAGTGCGGGCTACCTCTATTTCATCGCCCAGGAGGACTACACGCAGCGCCCGGGCTACCAACCCGAAGGGCATGATCCCGATGCGAGTGCGCTAATCCAGCGCGTCGTGGTCTGGCGGCCTGACCAGAGCGGCGACAAGCGCTGGACGCACAGCTGGAACAAAGGCATGGACATCACCATCGCCGAATTTGCCAGCCAGCCCGAGGACAAGCTCGTCGCCGTCGATGTCGGGGGCGAGGTCTATGCCATCGGCAGCGGCTCGAAGGGGCGCGAAGGTGCCATACCGTTCGAGCGCAAGGGCCGCTACGGCGCCGTGAACCAGCTGCACAACATCGATGGGCATCTTTATCTGTGCGGCGGCAATCGCACGGTCGGGGTACGCCGTGGAATCGGGCAGTGGCACTGGGAGACGGGCCGTTTTCCGCTGTCAGCGCATGAGTTCGGCAGCGGCAACGTCGGTTTCCGCGCCATCGACGGCTTTGGCGCCAACGACATCTATGCCGTGGGTGACCAAGGCGATGTCTGGCACTACGGTGGAGGGGACTGGCGTCGCATCGGCTTTCCCGGCAAGCAGTCGCTTCGCACCGTGTGCTGCGCCGGCGACGGCAAGGTGTACATCAGCGGCTACGAGGGCATCACCTTCGTTGGCCGTGGTGATGAATGGCGCTGCATCGCCGAGCCCGGGCTGGCGCTGCCGTTCCGCGATCTGGTCTGGCATGACGGCAAGGTCTGGGCCACCAGCGACTACGGCGTCTGGTGGGTCAGCGAACAAGGCATCGCCCAGGCCGAGCTGCCAGCGGAAATATCCGTTTGTGCCGGCCACCTGTCTTCGCGGGCAGGCATTCTCCTGCTGGCTGGTTTCCACGGCGCGGCGCTGCTGCAGGACGGTCGCTGGCAGCTTGTTTTCCACCATGCGGCAATGGCCGAGCGCAGCCAGAAGGAGCATCCGGGGGCTTGATGCCGCTGGTTGGCGGTCAGGTACAGGAAAGTCGATGTCAACGCCCCCCTGCACCCTGAAGAAGCAGCGTCTCGTCGGCCGGTTTGCCGTGTCGCGTGCTACCGGCGCGGTGTTGCGGCCTTGGCACCGGATCCAAAGCTCAGAAACTCGCGCCACATGCCGTCTTGCAGGTACGCGGCCCCGTGCTTGCCCGCCACCAGCAGCACACCGTCCCTCGCCGCCAGCAGCCCCGCATTCGCACTGATGCCATCGGGCAGCGTGACCCTGCCGATGCGGTCCCCGTCGATGCGCCAGATGCCCGCATCAGACGAACACCACACCGCGCCCTGGTACGAAACCATGCTGCGGTACGGCCCCACGCCGCTCGCACCGAGCTTGCGCCAGCCGTTGCCCGTGCTGCGATAGACGGCACTCGAGCGGCATGCCGCGACCACATCACCGGGCGCTGGGCAGCACAGCAGGTCGATGGCTTCATCGGGGAAGGGCTGTTGGCGCCAGCGCACACCGTCAAAATGCCACAGGTCGCCGCCATCGCCGCCTGCGTAGATGTCCGACGCCGAACTGCCCGCCGCACACCGGAAGCCTGCGGCATCGCCGCCGTCCAGCGGGCCGGGCGGCAGGTCGGCGCACAGCGTCTTCCAGTGGTCGGGGCCGAGGCGGCGGCACAGGCCGCGATGGGCCTGCACTGCATGGGCGTGGCCGTCGATCTCCACCACTTGGCGTACAGAACCGCGCAACGGCCCGCACCGGTGCTCGGGAATGCGCTGCTCCATCGCCGACACGCCGCCGCCCAGCGCATAGACCTGGCCGTCGATGCTGACGCTGATCCACTGTGCCTGCGGTGCATGCGCCACCGCGCCGCGCATGAATTCGATGTGGCGTACCGTGCGGAAGGCCCATTGTTTCTCTGTCGATCGTTGCGGGAAATACACCGCCACGCGCATGGCTTCGCGCAGATCCGGCTCCGGGTCCGTGGGGGCAGCGAGGTCGCCGCCGTCGTCATCGCAGTCTTCGTCGAGCTGATGGATGTGCGAGCCCAGCAGGTAGAAGTGCTCGGCGCTGCGCACGGCGCAATCCACGATCTCGAAGTGGCGCAGTTGCTGTGGGGCGCTCATTCAGGCCACTCCATGAAGGCATCGTGGTCGAAGAAATGGCACACGGCTTGCAGCAGTTCGGCTTCGGTGGGTTGATCCTCTGTGTTGGCAATGGCGTCCTCGATGTCCTCGCGGCTCAGCGTGCATTGCCAGCCTGCGGCCTCGAATGCGGCGCGCACAGCGGCCTCGTCTTTGGGCGATAGATCCAGGTCGGCGTCGTAGAAGAAGCCTTGCGTGTCCAGCGTCCATTCGCCCGGCCGCAGGTACAGCCAGCCCGCGTGGGCTTCGGGTTGGCGAAGGATCTGGCGCAGGGGGTGTAGCGGTGGTGTGGTCATGGTGTGTTGCCCATTGCGTGGCCTAAGGATGAGCCATCGTCGGTTTCTGGTGCGTTGAGATACTTGCCCATCGTGTCGGCGCAGGGGCCGAGCCAGTGTTGGATTTTTGGGCTGCTCTCCGATGCCCACGCATCGAGATCGACATACCCATTGGTGCCCAGGTTCACATGGCGAATGAATGTGATGGAGAGCGCCTTTTCAATGCGTTCCACCCAATGAGGAAAGTCGAACAACGAGTCCAGTGCTGGCCATTTGACAAGCCGCCGGTATTTCATTTGCTGTGAGTCGATACGGAAGTCTCCATTGGGTCGCCATTGGGCTACGAACAAGCCGTCGTACCTGCTCAGTTCGGCACGCCACAGCCCGTAGCTGGGGACGATGAGACTGAGCTGGATGTCCTCTGGCTTCAACGCGTTGCGCTTGTAGAACCAGTGGTCGATGGGTGCGGTGGACAGGGTGAAGCCGACCGACCAGGCGGTAGCCTCGGTCTTGATGCCAAGCTCGGAAATCCAATTTGCCATGACGGCGGGGCATTCTTGGTTCATGCGCATGCTCCCAGCGCATCGTCGATACCGTTGCGGCGCAGCCAGACCGGGTCGGTTTTCCAGAGGTGATCCTGGTCTGTGTACTCCACGCCCTCGCAGAACTGCCCGCCGCTGCCCTCGCGCCAGTTCAGGTGGCCCTGGCCCATGAACCAGGTCTGCACGCGCGGGGCCTGCACGCAGGCGTAGCTGCGGCCCACGTAGTCCGCCCGATCCGGGTCGTCATGCCCGGCGGTGGCCAGCACGGCGCGCGTGGCGTTCAGGTCGCCCGCGATCCAGACAAAGTCGCCTTGCCAGAACTCGATCGCGCCGCAGCGCACGCTGCCGAACACAAACAGCGCCTGGCAGCCGCGCGTGTCGATGCGTGGCGCCTGCAGGCTGCCGTTGACGACCACAGTGCAGGCCCGGCCCAGCAGTTCTTCCAGCGGGGTGATCGGGCCATCCATCAGGCCTTGCCGTTTGTGGAACGCCGCCCCGGCATCGAAGGTCTCCGCCAGGCGCGTGTCGCCATCGAACACCAGGGCCATCGGCGGGCTGCCGTACTCCGGCGGGTTCACCGTGTCTTCCATCGCGTCATAGCCCCCGTCACGATGGAACAGGGCTTGCAGGCCGAACTCGGCCATGGCGTCGTGCAGGGGGATCAGGCGGTGACGGGCGGGGACCATGCAAGGCTCCTTGTGAAAACTGGGGCAGCAGTGCCGCTGGCTGATGCCGTAGACGCCAGATTGCTAAAAGTACAAAAAAATGACAACGTGATACTGCCATGCGGCGCTCATCCACCTCGCCGCAGCGGCAGCCATAGAGTGAACACCGTGCCTTGCGCGGAGGGCTGCAGGGGCTGCCAGCCGCAGTGCCCTCCCAGGGCCAGCGTGCGGCTGCGTACGTTGCCCAGGCCCCGGCGGCCGGGGGGCAGGGCGTCGGGAGGCAAGAAAGGGCGGCCATTGTCGTGCACACACACCTGCACGCCGGGCACACCGGGATCTACTCCTTGGGCGGCCTCGGCCGTGGAGACAGTGATGGCCGTGGCGCCGCTGTGCTTGACGATGTTGGTCAGCACCTCCTGAAGGATGCGCAGCACGTGCAGGGCGTTCTGTGCATCAAGCCAGGGCAGGGCGGGCACGTCGCTGGTGCGCCAGTACAGGGTGATGCCGGCCTCGCCCAGGCGCTGCTCCAGCCGAAAGCGCAGGCCCGCCAGCAGGGCCAGCAGGTCGGCGTCCACGGGTTCGAGCGAGTCGATGGAGATCTTCAGGTCGTCGATGCACTCCTTGAGGACCTGGGCCACGTCTACCGGCTGGTGGCGGGCCTGGCCGTGCTGCACCAGGCGCAGCGCGCTGGTCAGCGACGCGCCGACGCCGTCGTGCATCTCGCGCATGAGGCGCTGGCGCTCCAGCATCAGGGTCTGCTCGCGCTCGGCGGTGCGCAGGCGCTCGTGGGTGCGGCCCAGTTCGTGCTCCTGCGCGGCCAGGCGTTCGGCCAGGGTGGCGCGGGCGCGGGCGGCCTGGTCTTGCGCGTGGCTGTAGCGCGAGAACGCGAGGACCAGGAACAGCGTGAACAGGCCCACGCTGACATAGGGCGTGAGGTAGATGCCTTCGATGTTGCCCCAGTAGTTCTGCATGGCCATGTCGTGCAGGCTGATGGGTGCCACCATGGCGCCCCAGGCGGCCAGCAGCAGGTTGCTGGCGCTGCGCAGCCGCCAGGCCCCCACGGCGGCCACCGTGAGCAGCAGCAGCGTGGGCGGCACCATCAGCAGGCGCAGCAGCGGCAGCGTGGCGGTGTAGGCGGGCCACCACGACGGCAGCGCGGCGAGGGCCGCCGCCGCCAGGTACAGCGCCAGCGCCCGGCCCCCGCGCGGCCAGCGCTGGCCGTGAGCCAGGCACAGGAAGCACACCATGCAGCCCAGCGCGGCCAACTGCGCGGCCATGGCGATCCAGGTGAACCAGGCGAAGTCCATGTCCAGCCCCTCGCTGTCCACCAAGTAGGGCAGCGCGGCCACCGACTGGCAGGCCGCCATGGCGAAGAACAGCAGGAACAGGCGCACCTCGCCCTGCTGGCTGCGCCGGTACTTGAACCACAGCGCCAGCGCGAACAGGCTCATCAGCAGGAAGGCGGCGCGCCAGTACGACACCAGCCCCGTCTGCCAGAACATGCGCCAGCGCCAGGGTGTGAGCAGTTCCGTCGTGGGGCCGACCCACAACGACGACAGCGCACCGCCCACGCCCTGCTGGCTGGCCATGCGCAGGTGCACTTGCAGGTCGCCGGTGTGCGCGGCTTCATGAGGCAGGGCGCTCAGGCTGATCCAGATGGGGTCGTTGAAGCTGTTCCAGGGCCGGTCGCCGCGCGACTGCCAGACCAAGCGCCCCTGCACGTACACCGCCAGCGTCCCGATGGTCTGCCAGCGCGGGATGTACAGGCGTGTGCCCTGCGCCGTGGCGGCGAGCGCGCTGGCGGGCAGCGACAGGCGCCACCACTGCACCACGGGCGCGCCGCTGGCCAGCGCCGGATCGAGCACGCGCAGGGATCGCGGCACTGCGTGTGGCAGGTTGACCGCCTGCCAGGGCGTGCCGGAGGCCAGCACCGCGTCGTCTGCCGCGTGCAGCGAGGGCGGCGGCGCCCAGGCGGCACTGGGCGACTGCCAAGTCTGCGCTGCCGCCAGGTGGGCGGAGGTGGCGGCCTGGGCCAGGTGGCAGAAAACTATCAAAAAGAGAGCTGCCAGCGCTTTCTGGATAAGCGCCAGGGCCCGATTTTTCATGGATTGGCGGGTCACTCCAGCCAACCTTGACGCAGCGCGGTGGTGACGGCTTCGGCGCGGGTCGTCACCTGCAGCTTGACGTACACGCGCCGCACGAAGGTGCGCACCGTGTTTCGCGACACGCCCATGGCCTGGGCCACTTCGTCCACCGAGTGGCCGTGCGCCACCAGGCGCAGCAGTTCGACCTCGCGCGCGGAGGGGGCGGCGTCGATTTGCGCCGGGGCGGGCGGCGGCAGGGAGGGCAGGGCGTGGAGGCGCTGGCGTACCAGCAGCTTGCGCGCCACCAGCGGGTTGATGGGGCTGCCGCCCGCGTGCAGGCTGCGCACCTCGTCCAGAACGGCCTGGGGCGGCAGGTCCTTGAGCAGGTAGCCCATGGCCCCGGCCTCGATGGCGTGCAGCACGTGCGCCTCGTCGCCGAACATGGTGCTGACCATGGTCGCCGCCGCGGGCCAGCGCGCCTGCAGAGCGGGCAGCACGTCAAGGCCGCTGCCGTCGGGCAGGCCCAGGTCGAGCAGCAGCACGTCCAGCGGCGGGCCGTCCTGCAGGGCGGCCAGCGCCTCGGCCCGGCTGCACGCCAGCCATTGCACGCACATGTCGGGTGCGGCTTGCAGCGCATAGGCCAGGGCGATGCGGCAGGCCGCGTCATCTTCCACCACGGCGACGCGGATGGGGTTGTTGGGCAAGTCCATGCCCGCGGATGCTGCCACAGCCTCCGGCGCGCGTCTGTCGTCCTATAGGGGGACAGACAGGGGCGTGGAGGCTGCGTAGCCTTGCGCTGTGTCAAACCGTAGCCTTGTGTTGCAAGGCGATACAGGTGTCCCGGGGCTACAGGCCTTGCGGGACAAGCGCCAGCAGCTATCAAAAAATGACTCAACTCGCCCTCCACCGCCTTCTGTCCTTCACCACCACGCTGCTGCTGTCCTTGTCCGGCGCCAGCGCCCAGGCCGCCGTCTGCCGCGCCAGCCCCACGGGCACGGGCGACGGCAGCACCTGGGCGCAGGCCGCGCCGCTGCCCGCCGCGCTGGCGGATGCCGCCTGCACCGAAATTTGGCTCGCGCAAGGCAGCTACAGCCAGGCTGCGGATGCCGAGGGCTTTCGCATCGCGCGCAACCTGGCGCTCTATGGCGGCTTCATGGGCACCGAAAGCACCCTGGCCGAGCGGCCCGCGCCCGTGAATGCCAGCGCCACCGTGCTCGACGGCGAGAACCAGCGCCGCGTGCTGCGCCTGGACGGCACCACGCCCGGCGGCCACATCACCGCCAGCACGGTGATCGACGGCCTGAGCATCGCCCGGGGCCACGCCGCCATGGACGCTGGCGGCGGCCTGCTGTGCCACGGCCCCTGCAGCCCGCGCATCACGCACGTCGTCTTCTCGGGCAACTTTGCCGCTGGCGGTGGCGGCGCCATCTTCAACCGCGCCATGAGCATGGCGCCCGCCAGCCCCACCATCAGCCACAGTACCTTCAGCGGCAACCGGGCCTCCTCGGGCGGCGCCATCGCCAACTTTGCCCCGGGCGCCATCGCCAGCCCCGCCATCAGCCACAGCACCTTTCACGACAACCACGCCGCCACGCACGGCGGTGCTATCTACAGCAACGGCGGCCACCTGGGCAACAGCAGCCCGGTCATCACGCACAGCACATTCAGCGGCAATACGGCGCAGGAAGGCGGCGCGCTCTACAGCCTCGGCGGCGGCGGCGGCATCAGCATGCCCCAGGTCATCGCCAGCATCTTCTGGGGCAACACCACCACCACGGGACCGCAGATCAGCGACATCATCGAGGCCAGCACCACCGTCAGCCACAGCATCGTGGAGGGCGGCTTCGCCGGCACGGGCAACCTGGCCCTGGACCCGCAACTCGGCCCGCTGCAAGACAACGGCGGCCCCACGCTCACCCGCATGCCCGGCGCCACGGGCAGCGCCATCGACGCGGTGGACTGCGCTGCCACCGGCGCCACCACCGACCAGCGCGGTGCCGCCCGCCCGCAAGGCAGCCAGTGCGACATCGGCGCGGTGGAGCGGCGCCTGGGCAGCTATCCGCTGAACGTCGGCATCACCGGCCACGGCACCGTGGCGGGCGGCCCGGCCCCGTGCGCGGCCACCACCACCGCCACCTGCGCCTTCACCTACACGGATGAGGGTGCGCCGCTGCACGTCACCCTGGCCGCCACGCCCGGCACGGGCCAGGCCTTCGCGGGCTGGGGCGGCGCCTGCACTGGCACGGGCGCCACCTGCACCGTGGCGATCGACGGGGCGCGCAGTGTGTCGGCCCGTTTTGCCCCCACCGCGGGCCCCGGCCCCGGCGGCGCGCAGCCCATTCCCACGCTGGGCGGCGGCGCACTGGCGCTGCTGGGTGCACTGCTCGGCCTGCTCGCGCTGCGCCGCAGGGTTTGAAGTGTTTTTGGCCTTTACCCCTTATCCAATAAGCGCAAGAAGCTATAAAAAATGAAGCAAACCATTCTTCCCACGCTCCTCGCCGCCTGCCTGGCGCTGCCCGCCGTGGGGCTGGCCCAGACCTGCGCCAGCCCCAACGCCACCAGTGACTACATCGTGGGCCAGGCCGAAGGCCGCGCCAGCGCGATGCACTGGGAGACGGGGCTGGTCTGGTCGCGCGCCATCGAGGGCAGCACGCTAGCCGATCAGCAAAAGCCCTGGACGGACTGGATTAACAACTGGCTGCCCACGCCGTTCGCCGGGCAGGAGGACTGGGGCGTCAACGCGGCCCTGGCGCAAGACCGCCTGCACACCGGCGTCTGGCGGCTGCCCTACAAGCTGGAGAACAGCGCGCTGGCAGCGGGCTGCCCTGACCCGGACTTCCGCCTCAACCGGGAGGTGCTGCCCACCGTGCATGGACAGGGGGGGCTGCACGGGTCGCTCTGGACGGCATCGCCCCGGCCGGGCAACCAGGGCAGCGCCTGGCAGACCTTGTTCGACCAGCAGCCGCAGGTGGGCACCTGGCTCTCCACCAACTCCGGCGGAGAAGCGCGCCTGGTGCGCGGCGGACAGCCGTTTGCCAACCTGCCTGCGTCCCCGCCCGCCGATACCGTCCCGGCGGGCATGGTTGTGATCTACAACATCACCACCCCGCTGGCCAGCCAGTCGGGCGCAGGCGCATCGTGGGGCGGCGTGCGCATCAGCGGCAATGGCCGCCTGCGCGTGAATGGCGCAGGCTCCTGGGTGCGCGAGGCCATCGTGACCAGCGGCGACCAGATCCGCGTGCGCCTGCCGGCCCCGGCCACTGCGGGCCAGCAGGCCACGGCCACCCTGAGCCTGCGCAGCGGCGATACCACCGGCACCGCTGCCGCCGCCGCGAACGGCGGCGACGAAGCCACCCAGGTGCGCGAGAGCAGCATGCTCTTCACCCTCCATGCCAGCGCTGCGCCCGCGCCGCGCGCCTGCCGCGTCACGCCCAGCGGCAGCGGCGACGGCACCAGCTGGCCGCAGGCCGCCAGCCTGGACTTTGCGCTGGCCGAACCCAGTTGCAGCGAGGTCTGGCTGAAGCAATCCGCTGGCACTCCCTACGTGCCGTCCGGCGCGCAGGGCTTCATCATCGAGCGCAACGTCAAGCTCTACGGCGGCTTCATTGGCACCGAGGCCGCGCTGGCCGAGCGGCCCCAGTCCGTGTCTCCCGGCCTGACGGTGCTGGACGCCAACAACAACAGCCGCGTGCTGTACCTGGACGGCAGCCTGGGCATCCCGCTTGATGACACGCTGATCGACAGCGTGTATCTGCTGCAGGGCGCGGCGGCCGGGCCTGGGGCCAACGGCGGCGCGCTGTACTGCAACGGCGCGGGCGTGGGCAGCGTGTGCAGCCCCTGGATAAACAGGGTGCACATCGGCGCCTCGTACGCCGACGGCGATGGCGGGGCCCTGTTCAACGACGCCAGCGGGGGCGGCGTCAGCAGCCCGGTGCTGACGAATGTCCTCATCAGCAACAACCACGCCGAGGGCCACGGCGGTGCCATCTACAACCGGGGCGAGGGCGGCACCAGCAGCCCCGTGCTGCGCAGTGTTTCTATGGAAGGCAACGACGCCTACAACGGCAGCGGTGGCGCCATGTACAACCTCGCCAAGGGCAGCGGCGGCGTCAGCAGCCCGGTGATCGAGCAGGCCAGTTTCACAGGCAACGGCGCGGGTGTGTCCGGCGGCGCCATCCACAGCCTGACGGAGGGCGGCGGCACCAGCCATATGCAGGTGCGCAACGCCACCTTCGCCATCAACCAGTCCTCCGCCGGCAGGCCCGGCGGCGCCATCGCCATCGTGGGGGTGGACGGGGATGCCCGCGTGGACGCGGTGCACGCCACCTTCATGGGCAACATGGCCGGTGGCAACGGCAACGCGCTCTTCACCCAGGGCGGCGTGGTGGGGGTGCGCAACTCCGTGCTGTGGGGTAGCGCGGCCACGCGCTCTCAGGCCGTCACCTTTTTCACGGGCTCCACCACCATCACCGACAGCCTGATCCAGGACGGCTGCGCGGGCGGCAACGTGGCCCCCATGGGCGGCACCGCCACCTGCAACGGCGTGACGCTGGACGCCGACCCCGAACTGGGCGCGTTCGGCGCCAACGGCATGGATGGCTTCCCCAGCCTCTACGGCTACCTGCCCGATCTCACCAGCCTGCTGCAGGACGCCGTGGCCTGCACCCTGCCGATCGACCAGCGCGGCATCGCCCGCCCGCAGGGCATGGGCGCCACGCCTTGCGATATCGGTGCGCTGGAGCGGCGGACCCATGTGGAACTGGCGGTCACCGTCACCGGCATGGGCGTCGTGAACGGCGCCCCGTCGGCCTGCGCCACTGGCACCTGCAGCTACAACTACCCTGGCGAGGGCACCCCGCAGCTCCTTACCCTCGCTGCCATGCCCGCCATGGGCCACACCTTCACCGGCTGGAGCGGCGCCTGCTCCGGCACTGGCACGTGCAGCATCACCATGGACCAGGCGCGCGCCGTGAGCGCCGAGTTCTCCGGCCCCATCGCGCACACCCTGGGCGGCACGGTAGCTGGCCTTACGGGTATTGGCCTGGTGCTGCGCAACGGTGGCGAAGACCTGTCGGTGCAGGCCAACGGCGGCTTCACCTTCTTGCAACCGGTGGCGGATGGCGGCAGCTACGCCGTCACCGTGAAGACCCCGCCCACGGGCCAGACCTGCACGGTAACGGGCGGCAGCGGCACTGCCACCGCCAATGTGATCAGCGTGCAGGTGGCCTGCGTCGCTGCCACTTACGCCGTCACCGCCCTGCCTGCTGGCGCTATGGCCTGCACATCCAACGCGGTTGCCTACCTCGGCACCGTCACATGCCACGCCACGCCGCCTGCGGGCCAGATCACGCAAAGCATCAGCGGCTGCAACGGCACACCCACGGGCGTGGGCGACAACGACTACACCACCGCGCCGGTCACCAGCGCCTGCACCATCACGGCGACCTTTGCGCCGCTGCCGCAGCAAACCCACACACTGGGCGGCACCGCTACGGGCCTCACGGGCAGCGGCCTGGTGCTGCGCAACGGCAACGAAGACCTGGCGGTGCAGGCCAACGGCGGCTTCACCTTCTTGCAGCCTGTGGCGGATGGCGGCAGTTACGCAGTCACCGTGCAGGCCCAGCCCACGGGCCAGCGCTGCACCATCGCCAACGCCAGTGGCAGCAACGTCGCCGCCAACGTGGGCAATGTGCAGGTGGCCTGCGCGCCATACTTCGAAGGCACCACCGTGCCCGCCAGCGGCCCGGGCGGTACCGGCAGCGCTACCTTCACCGGTGGCGGCCCCGCCTGCCGGTTCAACCTGGGCGCCACCCGCTTCGAGGCCGCGCCCGCCGCGCTGCCGCCGGGCCACACGCTGCCTCAGGGCCTGCTGCGCATCAAGCTCGTGGGCTGTACCACCGCCGTTGCCATGCAGGTCACCTGGCCCGAGCCCGTGGCCGGCTACACCAAGTACGGCTTGGCCGCCCGCACCGACACTCAGCCCAGCTACTTCGAGCCTGCCGGCCTTGTCATCAGCGGCCACACGGCCCGCTTCACCCTGACCGACGGCGCGCAAGGTGACGACGACTGGACGCCCAACGGTGAAATCGCAGACCCTTCTGGCCCCATGGCCCTGGCGGCCGAGGCCATTCCCACGCTCTCGGCCTGGGGCCTGCTGCTGCTGTCCGTGCTGCTGGGCCTGATGGTGCTGCACACCAGGAGACTGTCATGACACAACCCCGCCTCCGCCGGCGCTCGCGCTTCATGTGGCCGTTGCTCGCCGCCTGCGCCCTGGCCGGCCCCGCCCAGGCGGCCCCGTTTGCCTACATTCCCAACAGCAGCTCCGGCACTGTTTCGGTCATCGACGTAGCCAACGACACCGTCACAGCCACTGTGAACGTGGGCACCAACCCCTACGGCGTGGAGGTGAACCCGGCCGGCACCCGCGCTTATGTGGCCAACTCTGGCTCCGGCAATGTTTCCGTGATCAACCTGGCCACCAACACTGTTGTCGCCACCGTGCCTGTGGGCAACACTCCCACGGGAGTGGCGGTCAATCCGGCTGGCACTTATGCCTATGTGGCCAACTACGCCATCAACACTGTCTCGGTGATCGATCTGGCCACCAACACCGTCACGGCCGTTGTGCCTGTGAGTAGCCGCCCTTACGGTGTGGCGGTGAACCCGGTTGGCACTTATGCCTATGTGGCCAACTACGCCGCCAACACTGTCTCGGTGATCGACCTGGCCACCAACACCGTCATTGCCACTGTGCCAGTGGGCTCCAACCCTTCTGCCATAGCGGTGAATCCGGCCGGTACCCGTGCCTATGTGGCTAACCTCACCTCCGACAATGTCTCGGTGATCGACTTGGCTACCAATACCGTCGCAGCCACCGTGCCCGTGGGCAACGGCCCCATGGGGGTGGCGGTGAACCCTGCTGGCACCCGGGCCTACGTGAGCAGCCGCAGCACCGACAATGTCTCGGTAATCGACTTGACCACCGACACTGCCGTCGCCACCGTGTCAGTGGGCGACGGTCCTCTTGGTGTGGCAATAGACCCCGCCGGCACCCGCGCCTACGTGGTCAACCGCGGCTCCAACAATGTCTCGGTGATCGATCTGGCCACAAACACCGTCACCACCACCGTGGCCGTGGGGTGGAGTCCCGGAGCACTGGGCCTGTTCGTCGGCGGCCCCGTGCCAGCACCAGTCTCTCCCGCCGCGATCCCCAGCCTTCAGGCCTGGGCCTTGCTGCTGCTCGCGGCTGGGCTAGGGGGCCTTGGGCTGAAGCACCTGCGGCCTGCGCGGCGCGCTGGCGTTGCCGGACCGGGCTGAGGCTTCGGGGCGGGCCTGCGGGCATCCGGCGGCGCGGCTTGCGTCCCCGCAGCTCTCGAGCGCATATGTTGCCAGCACTGGCACATCCTCTTATGTACACCAATAGCGCCACCGGCAAACCCGCCGCTGTACTGCTCGTTTGGACAGCAGGATCCACTGGCATGCGCTCGACCATTGTAATTTTGCGCCACCTGGCACTGTGGGTCGCTGCGGGCCTGGCGAAGGTATTCGGATCGACCTTCCAGGCCCGATGGCTGAGCAGGTGGGAGGGTGGCTCGGCGTGCGTCTGAGTGCGCTGAAACTTTCCCATTGCCCATTGTCGTCTCAGACCGCCGCAGCTAGCCGGGCCGGTGAGCACAGTTCGCACGAAGTAGGTCTAGCGCCCAGGCTTTTCTGGAGCCTGCGCATGTCCATGCATGCCAGAACACGGCAAGGCAGAGCAACACGCGAACCAAAAAAGCCGCGGCGTTTTTGGCTGCGGCTTTTTGCGAGTTGGGGTTGTTAGAGGCTCTTGCGGAGCAGGGCCGCGAAGCGGGCTAGCGCCTACGGATACCAAAATGTCCACGTGGCATCCCGGGGAAATTGAAGTAGACCGTGCCTTTGAAGGGCTTGTGGCGCGCCAGATAGGCTGCTGCGCCCAGCAGCATGGGGGTATGGGCGTCGTGTCCGCAGGCATGCATCTTTCCGGCGCACTGGGATGTGTGTAGTGGGGCCAAGCTCCTGCATGTTGAGCGCAACTGGGTCTGCGCGTAGTGCAATGCTCGGCCCTTCGCCATTCGAGAGCTTTGCCACCGCACGTGTCACCGCCAGACCACGGTGCACTGGCAAGCCCATCAGCGAGCTGGGGCCGCTGAGTTGGATGGGCATTGATGGTCTCGGTCAGCGCTAGGCACTGCTCTGCTGCCTTGGCGGTAGTGAGGCCCGCATCTTTTTCCGTTTGCGCGGGCTTTGTGAAAAGCACACTGTTTTCTTCGAGCGCTAGGCGTGCGCAGGCCACCTCGACAAGAGGGGGCATCCGGTATGTGCTGCGCAATGACCTCGACCGCTG
Source organism: Acidovorax sp. A79 (assembly GCF_041154505.1). Lineage (GTDB taxonomy): Bacteria > Pseudomonadota > Gammaproteobacteria > Burkholderiales > Burkholderiaceae_C > Acidovorax. The sequence goes on along the minus strand of NZ_AP028673.1, from coordinate 89,906 downwards.
GCCCCACCGTCCCATGCGGGGTAGATGCACCCAGGGCGTTCGCTTCAGCGCCCGCCGCGCTCAATGCGCTCACACGCCCAGTGAAAGTTTCCGAACCTGCTTCCGTGACGCGAGCAATTTGTGTTGGCGAGGTCCGCCATATGTCATTGGCTCTCCATTGGGGTAAACCCCAGAGCGGTTTTATGTATCCACGATGAAAATCCGTGCACGAAAATTATATTTTGCATACAAAACTATGAATTGCATACTGAATGGCTCAAAAGCACTGCGGGCAGTCGAGGCCTCGCGTGTTGGGTCGATTGCCAAGGATGGGTCATGAATCGCTTGTTGGATGCCTATTGCCAGGCCTTGGAAGCTGTGTGTGCGTTGTTGATGGCCGCCATGGTTGTCCTGGTATTCGGAAACGTGGTGTTGCGCTATTTCTTCAGCACAGGCTGGCTGATCTCCGAGGAAATCTCCCGCTGGATGTTTGTCTGGATGGTGTTCATGGGCGCTGTGGTCGTAATGCGCGAGCGCGGCCACATGGGCACGGACATGGTGGTCGTGCGATTGCCCGCCTGGGCGCAGCGACTCTGTTTGGTGGCGGTGCAAGTCATCATGCTTTACATCACTTGGCTGATGTTTACCGGCAGTTGGAGCCAGGTGGTGGTGAATCGCGAAACGGAGGCACCTGTCAGTGGCCTCTCGGTCTCCATCTTCTACTTTGCGGGCGTCTTGTTCGCGGTGTCCACGCTGCTCATCCTGCTGCACCAGTTCTGGCTGACAGTGAGCGGGAAGCTCTCAGACGCTGAACTGGTGATGGTGCAGGAATCCGAAGAAACGGCACATCTCGTGCTGCCTCCATCCGTCGTCGCTGTGGATAGGCGCAAGTAAGCATTCATAAGAAATCGGAGACGGAAATGACGGTGCTCATCTTTGTAGGCGCGCTGCTGGCGGCCATGGCGATCGGTATGCCCATCGCCTATGCGCTGCTCTTCTCGGGCTTGGCCCTGATGTTCCACCTGGATCTGTTCGACGCACAGATCCTCGCGCAGAACGTGATCAACGGTGCCGACAGCTTTCCGCTACTGGCTGTTCCGTTCTTTATGCTGGCCGGTGAAATCATGAACGTGGGCGGTCTGTCCAAGCGCATCGTGCACTTGGCTATCACTCTGGTCGGGCACATGCGTGGGGGCCTGGGATTCGTTGCGATCATCGCGGCCTGCCTGATGGCAGCGTTGTCTGGTTCGGCCGTGGCCGATACGGCAGCACTGGCCGCTCTTTTACTGCCTATGATGGTCAAGGCAGGCCACGACAAGGCGCGGGCCGGTGGTTTGATCGCATCGGCCGGCATCATTGCGCCGGTGATTCCCCCCTCCATCGGCTTCGTGGTGTTCGGGGTTGCGGCCAACGTGTCCATCGGCAAGCTGTTCATGGCGGGTATCGTGCCCGGCCTGCTGATGGGGGTGGCCATCGCCGTGGCCTGGTGGCTGGTGGCGTCCCGCGAGAGCGTGAATCTCCCCGCTGCGTCCACGACGCAAGAGAAGCTCCAAGCGCTCAAGGGGTCGCTATGGGCCCTGGGTCTGCCTGTCATCGTGCTTTTCGGACTGAAGTTCGGCGTGTTTACACCCACCGAGGCCGCCGTAGTGGCTGCGGTGTATGCGTTGCTGGTATCTACAGTGGTCTATCGAGAGATCAGCCTGCGCCAGATGTACACGGTGTTCGTCTCGGCATCGAAGATCACCGCGGTGATCATGTTCCTGGTGGCAGCGTCCATGGTCTCGGCATGGCTGATCACCGTAGCCGACATTCCAGACCAAGTGATCGGCATGCTCAAGCCCTTTATGGACAACCCCACTTTGCTGCTGGTGGCAATCATGGTGCTGGTGATGGTCGTGGGAACAGCCATGGACATGATGCCCACCATCCTGATCCTCACTCCTGTGCTCATGCCCGTCATCAAAGAGGCTGGTATCGACCCGGTCTACTTCGGTGTGCTTTTCATCATGAACAATGCCATTGGCTTGGTCACCCCGCCGGTGGGTTCGGTGCTGAACGTGGTGGCTGGTGTGGGCAGGATGCGCTTGGACGATGTGGCCAAGGGGGTGGTGCCATTCATGATCGCCCAGTTCATCGTCATGTTCCTGCTGGTGCTGTTCCCCTCGATCGTGATGGTGCCTCTGAACTTCCTGACCAAGTGATTCTGAGGGATCTGCAATGAATACCAAGCTTTCCCCAAAGTCCACGACTGCTGGCGTGTTCGAGGCCGTGAGCGCGCACCTCAATGAGTTGCGCTCTGCCATTACTGAGCCCGTCCGCGTGCGCGAAGAAGACCTGGCCAACCAACTAGGGGTGAGCCGCACGCCAGTGCGTGAAGCGCTGATTCGGCTCGACAGCACCGGAGTCATCAGCCTGCGCCCGGGGCGTGGTGCGCTGCTGCAACCGGTGAGCGATCGTGACTACCGCGAATGGCTGCAGCTGCGTGAGCAGCTAGAAGGATTCGCCGCGCGCGAGGCAACGCTGAACGCATCGCAGCGTGACGTGATAGCACTGCGCGCCATTTTCGAGCCCTTCCTGGAGCCGGGAGTGGCCGAAGCCAAGGCGGCCCAGTATTCCCAAGCCAATGTGGCCTTCCACGTAGAGGTCATTCGGCTGGCCAACAACCATCTGCTCGAACGTGTGTGGGCGTCTTTCGGCCACCCTCAGACCAGTTACCGCCGCCAGACCATCGCTCGCCTGCACCGCAGCGCCGATTCTCTGCGCGAGCACCTTGAAATCATCGATGCCATCGAGCGGCGAGATGCCGACCTAGCCGAAGCCCTGGCACGAGCCCATGTGCGCGCACTGCTTGTGGCCGTTGAACAAGGAGGCTCGCAGCAAGTCGTGCAAAGTATTTCCCCACAGAAGCAGTCCACATGAAGTTCCTCAATTTCCTCCACGGTGATGGCGTCCGACTCGGCGCCGTGATCGCAGATACCCACATCCTCGACTTGACAGCTGCATGGCCGGTCCAGCCGGCGCCCGCATCGGTGGATGAACTCATCGCAGGTGGTGATGCTGCCGTCGCGCTAGCGCAGCAGGCCATCCAGACGGCCGGCGATGCCCTTGCCAGCGGCAATACCGCCAGCACCGTGCTCTATGCGAGCGCGACCATCCTGCCGCCAGTGGCGCTCACCGGCCGCAACATCTTCAACGTGGGCCGCAATTACCGCGAGCACATCATCGAAGGGAATTTGGCCAATGGCCGCCCGGCCGATGCCTTTCCGCAGGCCATCGAGTTCTTCACCAAACCACGCACCGCCCTGGTGGGGCACCGCGGCTGTGTACTGCGCCACGGCCAGTTGACCAATAGCCTCGACTACGAGGTAGAGCTGGCCATCGTCATCGGCAAGGGGGGGCGCGACATCCCTGTGGAGAAGGCGCACGAATATGTGTTCGGCTACACCATCCTGAACGATGTAACAGCGCGTGACCTGCAGCGCCTGCATGGGCAATGGTTCAAGGGAAAAAGCTTGGACACCAGCTGCCCGCTTGGCCCCGTGGTCGCGCATGCCAGCGCCGTCGAGAATCCAGACAACCTGAACTTGGTGCTGGAAGTCGACGGCGAAGAGCGTCAGAACGACAACACCAACTCCATGATATTCAACGTGGCCACCGTCATCGCGCAGCTGTCGGCGGGCATGACGTTGTTGCCAGGGGACGTCATCGCTACCGGCACCCCCAAAGGTGTTGGTTTTGCCCAGCGCCCGCAGCGGTGCCTCCAGGTAGGCCAGACCGTGCGAGCACGTATCGAGGGGATTGGCGAGCTGACCAATACCGTCGTCGCCTAGCACGCCTCAATAGCTGCGCTACGCAGCTGTTCCATTCAACTTCCGCTATTCCTGAGGAGACAACATGGCCTTGATGACCCCTTTCCTGCCCAACGCTGAAAAGTACGGCCCCCTTGATTCGCGCAACGTGGCGGTGAACGACCTGCCCTGGAAGCCCACCCCGACGCCGGGCATCGATATGAAGGTGCTGGTGAAGGACGACGACACCGGCTTGCTAACGGCATTGTTTCGCTGGCAGCCCGGCACGGTGCTCGCGTTGCATGAACACGTGGAAATCGAGCAGAGCTATGTGCTCGAAGGTGAGTTCGAAGACGACGATGGTGTCTACATGGCAGGCAATTTCGCCTGGCGCCCCAGAGGCCATCGCCATGTCGCCCGCTCGCCCAAGGGTGCGCTGGTGCTGTGTTTCTTCCTCAAGCCGAACAAGTTTCTGGGCGGGGAACTGGACGGCCAGGAACTGAAGTAATTGACGTAGACCCCTTTCGATGGCCCCATTTTTTTAGGAGACACACGTGACAGCACAAAAGACTTCCCCCCGTATCCGCAACCTGGGCCTGGCCATCACGACCGGCCTGATCGCCATGGGCGGCATGCAAGTTCATGCGCAGGACATCCAGGACCGCAAGATCAAGTTCAGCTACGCCGTCGCCAAGGACAACCCGATCGGCTTGGCCGTGGACAAGTTTGCCCAGATTGTCGGCGCCAAGACCGGGGGCAAGATCAAAGTCACTGGCTACCCTGGCGCCACGCTGGGCAACGAGATCCAGTCGATGTCGTCTGCCCAGGGCGGTATCTTGGAGATGTCGGTGGTCTCCACCGCAGGCGCTGCCGGCAACGTGAAAGAACTTGCCATTTTCGACCTGCCTTTCATCTTCCGCAGCGAGAAGGAAGCCGATGCCGTCGTGGATGGGGAAGTCGGCCAGTCGTTGCTCAAAAAGTTCTCAGAAAAGAACCTCATTGGCCTGTGCTACATGGACTACGGTTTCCGCCAGGTTACCAACAGCAAGCATCCCATCAATCGCCTGGAAGACTTCCGTGACCTGAAGCTGCGCACACTGCAGAACCGCGTGTACATCGACGTGTTCAAGGCGCTGGGTGCCACGCCCTTGCCTCTGCCTTACCCAGAAACCTACACCGCGCTGGAAACCAAGGCCATCGACGGGCAGGAAAGCGCTTATCTGGTCACCAAGTCCAGCTCCTATCAGGACATCCAGACCTACCTGACCGAAACCCGCCACTTCTATCTGCCTGCCGTCGTATTGGTGAGCAAGAAGTTTTGGGATCGCCTGAGCACCGCCGAGCGTGGCGTACTGGAATCCTCGTGCAAGGAAGCCCAGACCTACCACCGTGAAGTGAGCCGAAAAATGGAAGCAGACGTGGTTAAGGACCTTATCAAGGCCGGCATGAAGTTCAATACCATCGAGCCCGCCGAACACGCCCGCATGGTGCAAGCTACCGCATCAGTGATCGAGAAGTACAAGCCGGAACTGGGTGTCGACTTGGTCAACAAGACCATGGCCACTATCGAGAAGGCCCGCAGGACTCCCTGAACCTGATATAGCGCCTCCCGGACCGGCCATGCCCGGTCGCTTCCTGACAGGACGAGCGGACCTCAACACGGTCGCTTTCCTGCCCCAGAGCTGGCACGGCGTACCGCGCCAGAAGCAAAGGCGAACGCGGTGGCACCGGGTGCCGTCGCAACTCCCCGTGGTAGCAGTGGCCGATCCGGTCACGCTGAAGAATGTGCCGGCACCACGCATTGGCGCGCCGGACGAGATCGCCTGGCTGCTGGCCTTCCTGTGCTCACCAGGTGCCAGCTTTGTCTGCGGCGCCAGGCTTGATGTCAATGGCGGTTCCTATATGCGCTGAAGCGCAACCACTGAGAAACAGAATATGGACACGCAATTTCAAGATCTGCGCGTGATGGTCACCGCAGGTGCTTCTGGCATTGGCCTGGCCATTGCCCAGGCCTTTGCGCAAGCAGGGGCTCGGGTACAAATCAGCGACATCTCGGCGTCTGCCATTGAAGCTGCCGTGCCCTCGCTGCCGGGAGGTGGCGGCTGGATTGCGGATGCGTCCAACCCCGCTGCGGTGGATGCCTGGTTTGGTCACGCCTTGGCGACGCTGGGCGGCCTGGATGTACTGGTGAACAATGCCGGCATTGCTGGTCCCACGGCGCGTATCGAGGAAATCGAACCGCAGCAATGGGACGAGACCATTGCGGTCAATCTGCGCAGCCAGTACCTGTGCGTGCGCCGCGCGATTCCGGCGCTGCGTACCTCGCATCGCGCCAGCATCATCAACCTCAGTTCGGTGGCCGGGCGCCTGGGCTACCCGCTGCGTACGCCCTATGCTGCATCCAAGTGGGCAGTCGTTGGGCTGACCCAAAGCCTTGCACTGGAACTGGGCGGCGACGACATCACCGTGAACGCCATCCTACCCGGCATCGTGGACAGCGAGCGCTCCCGGAACGTCACGGCGGCCAAGGCGCAGGCGCGCCAGATCAGTGAGGCCGACATGCTCACCGAAATCCTGGCTAACGTGGCCTTGCACCGCAAGGTGCAGTTGGCTGACGTAGCACAGACTGCGCTTTTTCTCGCGTCCTCAGCGGGGCGCAGTTTTACTGGCCAGAGCCTGAACGTTTGTGCCGGCATCCAATCCTTGCGTTGAAAGAAAGCAATCCACATGGCAAAGACCTATTTTGAAAAAAACTTTGGCTTACAGGGCCGCGTGGCCTGTGTGACAGGCAGTGCTGCGGGCCTGGGCCTGGCCATCGCCCGCCACCTGGGGCAAGCGGGAGCACGCATCGTGGTCAATGACCTGGACGCAGGCCGCTGCGAAGAGGCCGTGCGCTTGCTGACGGTGGAAGGCGTGGAAGCGCGTCATGCTGTGTTCGACGTATCCCAGGCCGAGGCGGTGGGCCAGGCCATTGACACACTGGCCTTCGACGGCTGGGCGCCCGACATCATGGTCAGCAATGCCGGAAACCAGAACCGCAAGTTGGTGACCGAGATGACGCTTGTGCAGTGGCAGTCGCTGTTCGATGTGCATGTGAACGGCGCCTTCAATTGCGCCCACGCGGTGTTGCCGCATATGACGCGCAAGGGCTTTGGCCGGATCATTTTGATGTCTTCCGTAGCCGGCCAAGCGTGTATGCCCGGTATCGCAGCCTACGCTTCGGCCAAGGGTGCTATCGCCGCATTCACCCGCGCGTTGGCGGTGGAGTACGGCAGCGCTGGCGTCAACAGCAATGCGCTGGCTCCGGGCTTCGTGCGCACCCAGTTCACGCAGGGTCTGCAGGAGCGCGAAGGTTTTGACAGCTTCCTGCAGAGCGCCGTGCCAATAGGTCGATGGGCAGAGCCCGACGACATCGCACCTGCCGTGGTGTATCTGGCGTCGAATGCCGGTTCGTTTGTCAATGGGCATGTTCTCGCCATCGACGGAGGAATGTTGGCCCGCATGTAGGACCGCAGTCCATTTGTCTCTACCCATTGTGTGATGCACCGTGCATCCCCACGAATCAGAAAGATCCCTGCCCATGTACATGCACCTCGTCATGATGGAGTTCATTCCCGATGCCGGCCCCGAGTTTTTCCACAAAGTGGAGGCCTATGCCGTGCGGATTCGCCAAGAATGCGCGGATGTGCTGACCTACCACTTTGGCGCCAATGAAGCAGCTCGATCCGATGGCTACACCCATGCGGTGGTGTCTGCGTTCAAGGGCCGCCCCGCGCACGACGCTTACCAGGCCAGTCCGGCCCATGTGGAAATGAAGACCTATATGGGGCCATACATCCAGCGACTTGTGGTTTTCGATGGCGCAGCGCCCCTGCAATTGCAATAGTCCTAGGTAGTACCTGGCATACGAACTTCTGCCCAGCTGTGGCGGCCATAGAGGGCAAGTTACGCCTGTTTCCGCTGCTGCTATTTACACAGAAAAAAGACGCCCAGCTCTGGGCGAAGGCAAATAATTTAGCCGACGATATTCAGTTCACGGGAGCGTAGTCAGCAATTCGAGACTCGGCACGACAGTGCGGGCCTGATCCTTCAGAGCCTGCTCGGTCGGATTTCTCGCGGTCTGGCTATGCACGGGAGATCCTAGCGCAACGTGGCCGCCATGGCGGCCTCAATTGATCTCGCAAGCTGTTAGAACTGATCGTTGGAGTCCGGGCGAGACAGCGCATCGCGGACCGCACGCGGAGCTGGTGGTCGGCATCCGAGAGGGTCCGTCGGCGGAGAGCCCGGTCCTATCTTTCGATGACTGCATTGCGCCGAAAAACGTGAGGTCAAATCCCCCTTCGCCGGGCTTCAATGCAGCGTAAACAAGAGTGCCTGCAGCTCCTGGCGATTGTGGACACGTAGTCGGTCATAGATCTGGCGTCGATAGGACGTAGTAGTGTGGGTGCTGATACCCATGTGCGCAGCGATCTGATCTTCGGGCAGGCCGCGTGCCAGCCAGTAGGCCAACTCGTGCTGGCGCTGCGGTAACCCAAGCGCACGCAGCGCGGGCAGCAGTTGCGTCACGCGCTGTACCCGCTGCGCGATGTGGATGCCCACCGCCCGGTCTTCGCCCTTGACGTCGGTCATCTGTGTGGCGCGCAGCGAGAACAAGCCGCTGGCGTTATGGAGGTCCATCTGCGGCAGTACGGGCGCGGCACCTTTCACCACGGAGCGCAGGCGCTCCAGCAACACCCGCAGCGCGCATGGCAGCTCGTTGCGCTGATACCACCGCAAGCCAAAGGCTAACGCCATCAACTTGTCTGCCTGGGGGGACGTCCACAGCAGCCGGCCCTGTGGCGTGGCCACCAGCGTGGCACTGTCAACCAATACGCTGCCCTGCGGATCTAGTTCGCCAGGCTGCAGGATGCGCGCCAGCCAAGGTTCCAGCCGCCCGAGCATGGCGGCGTCTTCAGGCGCGAAGCGGGGTGCACCAGGCTTGCGGCACAGCTTGAGCGAGCCGACGCCCTGGCTCTGCGGCGTGCGCAGCACCAGGCTCAGAAAGTCTTGCCACTCGCACGGCCGCGCCAACTCGTTGTAGAACTCGCTGCGCATGAACTCATGGCGCGGCACGGTGATGATCTGCTCCATCGATAGCACTCCATGCTCGTGGCGCATGGCGGCAGCGAAGTCGTGCAGGCTGTAGCGCACCAGCTTGAGTTCCGACGCTCTCAGCTGCGGATCGAAATAGAGGTGCATCCACTCGCGCGCGGCCGAGGGTTCGCTATACGCATCCCACACCCCGTCGGTATCGGGGTGGAAGTACACGCCTGTATCAAAGCCGATCAAGCGATGCAGTTCATGCAGCACAGGTTCGATAAGCTCCGGCCCGCTGAAATCCAGGCAGGCCATTTGTTGCAGGCGCGCCACGGCCTGTTGCTGAATGCGGGGAAGAGACATGGAGCCGCGATCTAGTTGTACGTCGCAACGTATCAATGCGCTGCGCACGCAACAACTTAGCACATGGATAACTTTTTTGCCCCCCCCCCCAAGGGGGTGCTGGCATGCAATGAGCTTCACCCCCCTAGGGGCGTGGCGGCGGGGGATGAGATTTTCTACAGTGCTTGGGATAGAAGTTTTTGCTCCCGTATCACATGAAAAAACAATGCATCGCCGCTTTGCTCGCCCTCACTGCCTGCGCCTGGGCGCAGGCCGCCACCCTGGTCGCCGATACCGCCGCTGACCTGAGCGACCCCACCCCAGGGGACGGCATGTGCGGCACGGGCGTAGCGGGCACCTGCTCGCTGCGCGCCGCCATACAGGAGGCCAACGCGCTGCCCGGCGCCGACACCATCACCCTGTACTCGGGCAACTACGAGCTGACGCAAGCGCCCGCAAACAACCTCCTCACCATCAGCAGCGACCTCACCATCAACGGTATGGGCGTGAGCGCGGGTGCCACCGCCATCAACGGTGGCGGCGACCGCCTGGTGCTGCAAATCACCGGCAACCACACCGTCAACCTGACCAACCTCGCCATCATCGGCGGCACCGGCGCGGGCTCGGCGTTTGGGGGCGGCCTGGTCGTTGGGGGCGGAACGGCCACACTCACTCGGGTGGGGTTGCAAGGCAACAGTTCAGCGAGCTCCACCACCAAGCAGGGCGGAGGCATCTATGTGCACGACACGGCCACACTCCACCTGATCGACAGCGTCGTGACCGGCAACACCGCTGGTATTGCCGGTGGCGGGGTCATGGTGCGCGTCGGCGGCACCGCGCACATCAGCGGCAGCACCATCGACAACAACACCGTGGCCAGCCCTGCCGGCAGCGGGGGCGGCATCGGCGTCGGCGGCACGCTGCACCTCGTCAACTCCACTATCTCGGGCAACACGGCGCCACAAGGCAGCGGCATCAGCGTGACGGCCAACGGCACTGCCGACGTCCGCTTTGCCACCATCGCTGCCAACACAGCCACCCAGCCGGGCGGTGCCCAACTGGCAGCGGTCGGTCCTGCCCAGATCAGCGGCAGCATCGTGGCCAACCCGACGGTGGGCATCAATTGCTGGAACCTGACGGACCAACTGCAATCCGGCGGCAACAACCTCGATAGCGGCACCACCTGCGGCTTTGGCGCGGCGGGCGACATCGCCAGCGCCAACCCGCTGCTGGCGCCGCTGGCCTACGTCAACAACCTGATCGCCCCCATTCATGCACTGCAAGCGGGCAGCCCCGCCATCAACGCAGGCCCCACCAGCGGAGTGATCCCCGCCACTGACCAACGCGGCGCCGCACGTGTGCAGATGGGGCGGGCCGACATCGGGGCCTATGAATCGGCCCTGGGCATCTGGGCCGGGGGGGGTGGCGGCAACGCGCAGGCCGTGCCCGTGGACAACCCTTTTGCCTTGACGCTGACCGCCGTCGGTCTACTGGGCCTTGCTTTGCGCGGACGGCGCAAGAACTCCTAAAAAGATAGCTTCCTGCGCTTGCTGGATAAGTGCTGGTAGCACTTTTTCTGCCAAACCCTCTTGCCATGAAAAAACAACTAGCCCTCATCACCCTGGCCGCATTCGCCCACACGGGCGCCTGGGCCGCCACCTATAGCTACACCGGCAACCTGTACGACTCGGCCACTGTGCACAACTTCACCGCCCCTTGCGGCGCGGGCGATTGCGCCAACTTCAGCACCGCCATGTGGCCGACGGCCACGATCACCACCACCGTGGCGCTCCCGCCCAACATGACGAGTGACTCCATCCCTCTGGGCAATATCACAGCGTTCTCGATTTTTGACGGCCTGGTCGCCTATGCCAGCGGCGACCCCTTGGTCACGCTGAACTTCGCCCAAGCCACCACCGATGCCGCAGGCCAACTGACAAAGCTGCAGATACTCGCTACGCGTTGGCAGCAATCCGGGCCGCATAACGGCGCCAACATGCGCTTGGACGACGTCAACACGACCTCTCGCAGCCGTCACAACGTGATCTGCCTGACCACTGCCCCAGCGCCTGGGGGTGGCGACACATGCACCCAGAGCGAGGGCAACGGCACCTGGGACGACAACACCAGTTGGGCCGACCCAGGCGCCCTGGCGCCTCCAGGCCCCTCCGCTGGCGTGCAGTCCGTGCCGGTGGACAACCCCTTCGCCCTGGCGCTGACCGCCGCCGGCCTGCTGGGCCTGGCCCTGCGCGGGCGGCGCAATCTCACTTCTTAAAACTCACCCGCTTCCATGAAGAAAACCCTCACACTGCTGGCTGCCGCCTTCCTCCAGGCCGGCGCCTGGGCCGCCACCTACACCTACACGGGCCCGGCCTACACCGCGCCCGCCCTGCACAACTTCACCAACTGCCTTGCCGGCAATTGCGGCGCCTACACCACGGCCATGGGGCAGGCAGGCTCGTTCTCCACGGCGTCGCCTTTGCCGAACAATCTCAGCAACCAGGACATCATGGCGCAGGTGACTTCGTTCTCGTTTACCGATGGACTGACCACCTATGCCAGCAGCGACCCGCAGGTGTCGCTGGCCTACATCACGGCCACCACCATGGGCGGGGTGCTGGATCTCGCCGTCGCCGTGCAGCGCTGGCAAACGCCCGCCCCGCATGCGCAGGGCGACCACATCGACTTCATGAACATCCACTACGGAGGCGCCCACAATGGACTGTGCAACGCGCCACCGGGTCTCACCGTGCAGGGCGCCGTGATGTGTGGAAACATCGACTCGGGCGACGCCTATTCGAGCCAATGGGACGGCGAACCGGGCGGCACCTGGGCACTCTCCGCCACACCGCCCACGCCGGGCGGCGTCAACGCCGTGCCCACCTTGGGCGAATGGGGGCTGCTGCTGCTGTCCGCCCTGATGGTGGGGGTGGGCGCGTGGCGGTGGCGCAAGCAGCGTTCTGCATAAAAAGAGGCTGAAGCAACTATGCAGCGGGCGTAAGCGGCTATTGAGTCGTTAGTGAGTTCACTCCATCTTTTGCGGGCAACAGCCCGCCTTTTTTTGTGCAGGAGTCTTTCGAGATCGCCCGAACAAATTCACCTAGTGCGCCAAGGCTTCGCGCAGACCAAATGCCATCAACTTCGATTCCGCAAAACGCTTGAAATATGAGCAAAATGAAGGATGTAAAGACCGGGGAACAAGCCGGGGAACAAGACGGGTTTTTGTCGTGAAAGTTGGCTTATATAAGCTGTTTCCATAAATCATTCAGTAGACGCCAGCCCAAGGGCGTCCACACTAATCCAGTGGACGACCTTTTTCTTTGCTGAATCAACAACTTGCAGACCATGGCCGTCTACAGCCGTCCATGCCCAGCCAAACAAAAGTGGGGGTACAAACCCAGAAATCTGGTGAAATCGGTCTTTTGTACCCCCACTTCCCTCTGTAGAAGGGGGTTCGCCATAGGGGAATCTGTACCCCCGCCGGCTGCGCTCATCCATCGTTTTGTACCCCCATGCCCCATCGAAGACACCGCCACACACTGGAAACCGCCAGCCTGTGGCGGTTTTCTTTGCCCCGAAGTGTCTTCGTAGGGTGCTGAGAATCGCACCGAAATCGCACGCGAATCGCACCGATCAGGCGCTTCCCACAATGCGCAATTCGGCCTTGGACTTCTGGTAGTCCTTGCGGATGAACTTTCCGCAGGTCCGGAACATCTCCACGTCTTCATGTCCCAACTGCTGGGCGACGTACCAGGGGTTCTGGCCAGAGGTCGGCAGGGTGGAGGCAGAGGTGTGGCGAACTTGACAGGGGTTCCGGTAAGGTACCCCCGACCGCTTCAACGTCCTTCAGGCCGCCAGTCAGCCTCCGCTCCTGACGTGTACTCTGTTGGGGAGCCTTTCCCAGTTCTCCGGCACCGATGGGCGGAGCACGTGGTACTGCCCCGCCTATGCCCACGCCATATTGAAGACAACAAAGGCAGCAGCCACCCAGACCAGCAGGGCGATGTGGGTCAGTTGCAGGCTCTGTTGCCGGATCCAATAGCCGAACCACAGCCCCCCGAGATGCATGGACAACAAGAACGCTGCGAAGGTGCTCAAGGCCAGGTTCAGCCAGGGCCGGGCGGTGACCAGGTCGCCCACGGCGAGCAGTTGCCAGCAGCCCGCCCAGCACGCGGCTGCCGCCACGGTCTGCAGCGCCAGCACCCACAGCAGCGCGAGTCGGTGAACGGCGGGCGAATCGATGGCCCGTGAAAGGAGTGGCGTGTCGATCGCGGGCTGCTGCTTCAGCGGCGCCATCGACATCGTTGCGCCGATGGCAGCTGTAGAGCCGCCAAGCGCGTGGCAGTTGTTGATGACGCTGATGGACAGCCAGATCGCCAGGCCCAAGGCATGGACCGCCAGGAACAGCTCCTGTGACATACCGGCCCCCATCACGAAATTCCTTGCCGACGGGTGATCCGGCGCGCCAGCAGTATGGCCACTGCGGGCGGCAGCGCGAAGGTAGCGAACAGCCACAGCGCGGCAGACTGTGCGCCCGCCGCGCCTCCTGGGCGGGTGAGCCCCGCTGCATTGGCCACAAGCCCTGCCATCGCCGCCCCGATCGCCATGCCATAGAGCTGTACCGTCGTGATGGCGGCCGACGCCGTGTCGGTTTCACCGGGCGGAGCGAGTGTCAGCAGGCGGGTGACCAGGTGCGGCCAGCCCATGCCCACGCCGGCGCCGACGCCTGCCAACGCCACACCGCAAAGCGCCATTCCTGCGCTCGCCGGCAGACCGGCGCCGGCAGGCACCAGCACCGCCAGGGCCAGCAGGGCAGCCGCGCACAGCATCGGTCCCGTGCGAAGCAGGCGCTCGGCGCGGGCTCCGGTGCATCCCGAAGACACCAGCGAGCTCACACTCCAGCCGGCTGCCATGGCGGCGGTGAGGTAGCCCGCGGCCAGTGGCGTCAGGCCCTGCAGCACCTGCAGAAAGTAGGGCACGAAGATCTCGGTGGTGGTGCCGATCAGCAGCAAGGCGATGCTCGCATAGACCGCTCCCAAAGGTGAGCGCAGCCGCGTGGCGCCCGAAGGCAGCAAGCGCACGGATGCCCGGCGATCCCATGCAATCGCCGCGGCGCCCAACGCCAGCCCCGCTGCGACACCCGCCCCCTGCACCATCAGTGCCGACGAGAGGCCGCCCACGGCGACTACCATCACCGATGCCATCAGCAACACGACCTGGGCCAAAGGGATGCCCGCCTGCGCAGGGACGGCCGCTGCCTGGGTGCGTGCAGGACGCAGCTTCAGGGCGGCCAGCAGCGCCTGTAGCAGCGCCACGGGTAACAGGGTCCAGAACGCCCATCGCCAATGTCCCGCCTGCGCGAACAGGCCGCCCACGGCCGGCCCGCACAGGGTGGCCACGCCCCACATGCCGGACACCAGGGCCACCGCGCGCGGCCACAGCGCAGGCGCGAAAACGATCCGTATCAGCGCATAGCTCAACGCGGCCAGTGTGCCGCCTCCCAGGCCCTGCACGCTGCGTCCGGCCAGCATCCACGGCATGGACGGCGCGCCGGCGCAGATGGCCGAGCCGAGCGCGAACACCGCCAACGCCGCCAGGCAGGCGTCGCGGGGCCCCGCCACACCGAGCAGCCGAACCGACAGCACGGCTCCCAGGATGGAGGCCACCACAAAGAGCGTGGTGCTCCAGGCGTACCAGTCCAGCCCTCCGATGTCCCGGACCACCGACGGCAATACAGTGGTCACGATGTGCACGTTGACGGCATGCAGCGCCACGCCACCGGTGAGGGCCAGGGCGAGCCAGCCATTCGTGCCGGTGAACAAATCGCTCCAGGTGGCCGTTGAAACAGAAGGAGAAAGGGAAGGGGACGCAGGAGAACTCATGGATTCACGGAGAGGGGCAAAACGGGATGACTTAAAATCCAAGTCATTCCTTGCATATTAAGTGGGTGCCATGCTTTATACAAGTAAAAACTTTGAAAATAAGGCAGATCTGCCGACGGCGGATCGCATCCTTTTTTTCATCAAGTCCAAGGGCGCCGCATCCACTGCCATGCTTGCGACGGCGATGGACCTGACGCCGGAGGCGGCCCGGCAGCAAGTCCAGAAACTGGTGGCGTCTGGATGGATCGAGGGGCGGCAGGAAGCGCTGCCTGGCGTGGGGCGCCCGCGCCAGAACTGGGTGCTGACCGAGGCCGGCAACGGCCGGTTCCCGGACACGCATGCGCAGCTGGCCGTACAGATGATCGGGTCGGTGCGCGCGTTGTTTGGCGAAGAAGGGATGGACCGTCTGATCGCGCAGCGCGAAGCCGAGGCGCGGGCCACGTATTTGCAGGTCTGCAAAGGCCGGACCCTGAAGGAGCGGCTTGAACAGCTCGCCACCGTTCGTACCGAAGAAGGCTACATGGCGCGTGTCGAACGTGACCGGAGCGGCTGGCTGTTGATCGAGGACCACTGCCCGATCTGCATCGCCGCGCGCACCTGCCAGGGTTTTTGCCGTTCGGAACTGCAGCTATTCCAGGAAGTCGCTGGTGCGGATGCCCGAGTCAGTCGTGAGCAACATCTGTTGGCGGGCGCGACGCGTTGCGTGTACCGCATCGTTGCCGTCAACCGCCAGTCCTGAGCGCTCTCAAGACACCTGCAAAGGTGAGATCGGCCTGCTGCAGGTGGAGTGTGGTCGTGAAAGCCCGGCAGTCCACGGGCTGCTTTTCCCGGTGGCTGCCATTGAGGGCTGACCCAAAAAAAACACAGCCGAAGACTTGGCCTCGGCGGTTCGTCGGCAGGGGTGGATTTTTCAGTTTCGGCCTGGTGCATGCCGCCTGCTCCTTGCTCCTTCCCAACGGCGGCATGCATTTCCTGTTTGCTGTTTGCCTACTTGGCCAGCGCCACCGTTGAGTGGCGCTGGCGGTACGACCTTGTCCGTTATCCCTTCCTTGTCCGGCGCAGGGCGTCGTAGACGCCTTTCTCGTAGGCGTACAACAGATCCATGACCCTTGCATCCGCGAAAGGGAAGGTCTGGGTCGCCAGCAGTCCGGCGATGCCGGTGTGCGGATCGATCCAGAAGAAACTGTTGGCCAGGCCGGCCCACGAGAGGCTGCCTGCGGGGCGGCCCGTAGGGGCTTCCTCTTCATTGATCTGGAATGCCAAGCTCCAGGTTTTTCGCAGGCCCGGGAAGAACTCCGCGTCAGCGGTCAGCGCGATGGCAGCCTTGAGCAGGCTCACCCGCGCGTTGCCGATCTGGTTGAGCATCAGGTGGCTGACCACCGTCTCCGGCTTCAGTACACGCTCGCCGTCAAGTTGGCCGAGGTTGAGCACCATGCGCATGAAGCGGGCATAGTCGCCTGCGGTGCTGTAGAGCGCGCCACCTCCCATGTGGAACTCGGGCTCCTGAGTGATCTCGAAAGGGAAGGGGGCAAAGGCGCCGTCTTCGCCGCGCAGGTGTACGCCGGCAAGGCGCTGGCGCATGTCGGGCGTGATATGGAAGCCCGTGCTGGTCATGCCCAGCGGCCCCCAGAGGTTCTGGTGCATGAACTCGCCCAGCGTGAGGCCGGTCACGGCCTCGACCATGCGGCCGGCCCAGTCGATGCCTATGCCGTACTCCCAACGCTCGCCCGGGTCGGCCACCAGAGGCAGTTCCAGCGCCTTCAAGCGGCAGTCGATGGTTCCGGGGATGCCGAGCGCCGCCTGCACTTTTTGCATGTCGGGGTTCCAGATCTCGTAGCTGCAGCCGGAATTGTGCGAAAGCAGATGCCGCAGCGTGATCGGGCGCTTCGGTGGGCGGGTGATCGGTTGCCCTTGCGCGTCAAAACCGGTCAACACCCCCAGCGCGCCAATGGCAGGCACCACACGGGAAGCTGGCGCATCGAGGTCCAGCAGGCCGCGCTCGACGCACTGAATGGCGGCTACCGAAGTAATCGCTTTGGTCATTGAAGCAATCCACAACACCGTGTCGGGGCCCATGGCCGCACCGCCTCCCAACTGGCGCTCACCGGCGCTTCCTTCGTACAGGATGCCGTCCCGATCGGCTACGAGAGCCAGTACGCCCGGTGCGTGACCTCGTTTCACGCCGTCGGCAAGAATTTCGTCGAGCGCATTTTTCATGTTCATGTTGTCTCCTGGGAATTTTTAGTCACTCGCTTCAACGCCGCAGCATTGCGGGCGTCAGCGAGGAAAGTCTAGGAAACGAAGTGCGCTGCGGCTGGCCGTATCACGCCAGGTCTCTGGCCGCCATGTGCCAGCGACGGCCTGCCTTGTCAGCGCAATGCATGCGCCCGGAAAGCCTGTGGCGTCATCTGGCGTTGCCGATGGAACTGGCGAGCGAAATGCGACGCATCGGTGAAGCCGCAGCGCCGGCCAATCTCGCCCACCCCCAGCCGCCGAAACCGCGGCTGAGCGAGCAGGCCCGCTGCGGCCTCCACGCGCAGGGTCATGAGCGTGGTCAGGTATCCCTGGCCTTGCGCGGCCATCGCCCGGTGCAGCGTGCGCAGCGACAAGCCGGCATCGGCTGCAACCTCTGCTGCTGTCAGCCCAGGCTGCATGAAACGGGCGCGCATGACCTGGAGGGACCGTTCGTAGGCCACCTGCATGGCGGGGCGCTGCGCACCATCGACATCGTCCAGCAGTGACAGCAGTCCTCCCAACTGGTCTTCGATCAACTCGTCCTGCGAGCAGGGGCGATCCACAAGGCCGCGAGGGACCAACGCCTCCTTGATGCCACGCAGCGCCAGCCCCCAGCCAGCGTCGCCCCGCAGCGGGCGTCCAATGAGCCGCGAAGGCTCGGGCAGCCACCGCTCGACCCAATCAATGGGCAGTTCGACCGACAGGTCGTCCAGGCCAACGCCAAAGTCGAACTCGTAGGGTTCGCGAGAGTCGATGAGGATGGAATCCCCGGGCTGCAAAATGCTCGTGCGGCCCACGTGTACGGCGCGCCATGGAAGCTGGGGCTGCGATAGCAGGTAGTAGGCATTGCGCGGGCCGCGGGCTATCTCTGCGGCGGAGCGCAGGACCTTCTGCGGCGCACCCCGTGCTTGGTGCGGCAGGATGCAGTGAAGCGTGCAGCGCTCAATGCTGCCGAAGAAACCGTCTCGCTGCAGCGGCAAGGCGTCCATCTCCAGCACTTCGGCATGCAGCGCATCGCGCCAGCCCCGCAACCGCATGGATTCAGGCAGATTTTCCGACGACCAGGAGCTCAGGCTTCGCATCTCAGACCTCGGCGATTGATGGGCAAGCATAACGCGGCACCCACCGGCTTGGCCACCTGGCGCAAGTTGTGGGGCCCAGGAGTCGGCGTGGCCGACCGTCAAGCGACGGGCGGCTGGCAGCAGCGCCAGGGCGGCGCGAAAGGTGTTCCCGATGCCCACCAGGTCAAAGCCATGCAAGCCGTGACACCCCCCGGCGTGAACCAATTGGAAGCACGGGCATCGAAGGTACTTTGTCGCCCTTGGCATGGCCTCTGTTCACGGCCCCGCAGCTTGCGTGCGGGCACTCCACCCATCAGAAATCAACCCTTTGCAATGACAACGAGACTTGATCACCCCTGGCTACCCCTTCGGGCTGCGACCACCTTCGCTGCAGCCCTGCTGCTGTCGGCGTGTGCCACGGTTGCACCACCTCCAAAAGCACCCATGCCAGAGCCTTTTCCGCCTGCCAGCCTGCCGGGCGCAGTGCAGTCCCATGTGTGGGATGTGACGTCCGCGGTGGACAGCCAGGGGCGGGCGGCCGCCCACTGGCGCCTGGACGGCCGCGCGCCCGTCCGGCTGCAGTTCGACAAGGGGCAGCTTCTGGTGCGCAACCTCTGCAATGCCGTGGGAGCCGCATACCAGCTCGACGGCCATCGCATCCAGCTGGCGCGTCCCACCAGCACGCTGCGCGCCTGCCCCGACAGCGCGCTGATGGCCCTGGAGCAGCAGGTGCTGGCCCAGCTGCCGGGTGCCCAGCGCCTGGATCTGCTGCCCGGCGGGGCATCACAGCCGCGCATGGTCCTGCACTTTGGCGACGGCAGCCGCTGGGAACTGGCGGGCACGCCCACGCCGCAGACACTGTACGGCAGCGCAGGCGAACGACTGTTCCTGGAGGTCGCGCCCCAGCGGGCGGCCTGCAGCCACGGCGTGATGAAGGACGCTCAATGCCTGCGCGTGCGCGAGATCCGCTATTCCGCTGACGGCGTGAAGCAGTCGGAAGGCCCATGGAGCCTGTTTTACGACGAGATCCAGGGCTTTGCCCACGAGAGCGGCACCCGCACGGTGCTGCGCGTGAACCGGTTCAAGCGCCAGAACGTGCCGGCCGATGCATCGGCCTACGCCTACGTGCTGGACATGGTGGTGGAGACGGAGACCGTGCGCTGAGGCAGGTTCTCGACTGACTTCAGGCGTGCCCCAGTTTTCGCCGGGCGTTTTTCGGCCCCATGCTCCGGAGGTCGTCAATGCGCGCCAGCTGCGCAGCCCGAGGACGCGCCTTGCCCGACTCCCACCGGCTCACGGACAACTGCGAGGCACCGAGCAACTGCGCCATCTGCGCCTGGGTGATGCCCAATGCGGCGCGCATCTGCCGGACGACCTCGGGGTGGAACTCCGCCTTCGACCCCTGTGCGATGGCCTTCTTGGCAACAGGCGGGGTTTCTTCCGCCACGGGGGGCTGACGCTTCGCAGCCTTGAGCTGCGAAGCGAGCGACTTGACTTCGCGTTTCAGGGCAGCGATCTCCGAGCGGTGGTTCGTGATCGCCTTGCGCATGCTCTGCAACTCAGGCTTGAGCTCCTTGCGCGCCATGCGCACGACTTCGGCCCGGAATGCGTTCGAGAAGGAATTCATGGGCGGATGGTACGTGATCTGCACGCACCCCGCAGGGCGCGACACTGACGACATGACCGGCTTGCACCGGCGGCCCGGGACGCAGCTGGCAGCGACCGTGTCACGCAAACCTTCGCCCCACCACCACGGTCGCCACCACCGCCAGCGCAAACCCCAGCGTGGTGGCATCCACCGGTTCACCGAGCAGCGGTATGGATGCCGCAATGGCAAAGAACGGCTGCAAGAGCTGTACCTGGCCCACGCGCAGCGCACCCCCCAGCGCCAAGCCGCGGTACCAGGCAAAGAACCCGGCCCACATGGAAAACACTCCTACATAGACGAATCCCGCCCACGCAGTCGCCGACACGGATTGCGTGGGCCACAAGAGGAAAGTGGCGGGCAACGTCACCGGCAGGGCCATCACGCACACCCAGCAGATCACACGCTCGGCACCCAGTGCAGGAGTCACCTGCGCCCCGTAGACATACCCCACAGAGGCGGCAATGACGCCCCCGACCAGGAGCAGATCCGCGACCTCGAAGCCCAACCCATGGCCGCCAGCACTGTGCGCCCGCAGCGCCGAGAACGCCACCACCAGCGCGCTGCCCAGCAAGGCACAAACCCAGAACCCCGGGCGCGCGCGCTGGCGCAGCACCAAGGCGGCACACACCGAGGTGACCAGGGGCAGCAGGGCCGTGATCACTGCCGCATGGCCAGCCGTCACGGTGCGCAGGGCATAGGCCAGCAGCAAGGGATATCCCAGCAGGTTCCCCAGCACGGCCATCCCGAGCGGCTTCCACTGAACCCGGGTGGGCAAGGGCGGCCTGGTGAGCGCGAGAAACAGGACGGACAGCATGCCCGCAAGCGCGGCGCGCCCCAGCGTCACGAACCAGGGGGACAGCTGCGGCGCATCGACCGTGCCGGTGGCCAGGCGCGTGGCGGGCAGCGTGATGCCAAAAAACGCCACGCCCAGCACCCCCAGCCAAAGACCTGCGGTCTCGCGCCGGATGGACTGGAATGCGGAAAGCTTCATGGGAAGGGGCACAGGATGGAAGGAGTCCGGTCGTCTCGACGCACAACACAAGGAAGCGCAAGGGTTGCGCGCACTGCGCGCAAAACTCCTGGCGTCTGAAGAGACAGGACCGCGCCGGCCCCGGGCCAGCGCGACGGACGCAGGCTTACTTGCCCGCCTTTTCAGCCTTGCGCTGGGCCGCCCTGGGATCCACCACCGCCTTGAACCTGGCGCCGGGCACGAACTTGGGCACCGTGCTGGCAGGGATCTTCAGCGCCGCGCCGGTCGATGGGTTCTTGCCCGTGCGCGCAGCGCGCTTGGCGGACTTGAAGGTGCCAAAGCCCACCAGTTGAACGGCGTCGCCCTTCTTGACGGCAGTCTGGACGGCTTCGATCAGGGTTTCCAGCACCGCATTGGCAGCGGTCTTGGACAGGTTGTTCCTGGAGGCCAGGATGTCAACGAGTTCGGCGCGGTTCATGGTGGTGGCTCTCGATGCAAAGAGATGGGGAAAGTCGAGTTATAGCGCAGACACCCGGAGCGCCGTCGCTCGGTGCGGGGAGGCACCTTTGGCAAGCACTCCACCCCGGTCCTCTCGGCCAGCGCTTGACCGCTGATCGGTTGGTTGACCGTCTTTCCCTCCCAGCCCTCTTGAGCGGGATCCGCGCAGATTTGCGGCTGCTTGCACACCCGCTTCCCTCCAGGCAAAAGAAAAGGCGCTCACAGAGAGCCCACAGGGAGCCCGGTCTGCCTGGCCAGTGCGGGTCTGCTCGACACCGGCGGTGGTTGGCCAAGCCTCCGGGCGTGCTCTGCGCGGTGGCCACGGCCGCCCCTGTGCGTGAGGGGGGCTGGCAATTGCCGGCGCCCTGCTGCTGGCCTGTGAAACCCTGCCGGCGCTTGTCGGGGCTGCGCTGGCAGCTATCGAATCAGGAGCCCACAGCGCGGAGGCGCACGCCTGCGAGCAGCATCAGCGCGCTGAGCAGCAGCACGCCCCACTGCGACAGCGTGGGCACGGCCTGTGCGTTGCCCGGCCCGCCGGGGGCCGCCGCGCTGGGCGTGGCGGCGGCGGGCGGCGCCGAGGGGGCCGAGTCGATGCCGCCCAGGGCGGAAGCGACAACGGTGAAGGTGTAGGGCGTGCCGTTGGTCAGCCCCGTCACGGTGCAGCTGGTCGCGGGGTAGTTGGCGGTGCAGGTGCGGCCGCCGGGCTGGGCGGTGACGGTGTAGTGGGCGGGCGTGGTTCCGGTGCCTGCGGGGGCTTGCCAGCGCACGGTGACCTGGGTGTTGCCGGGCTGGGCGGTGACGTTGGCGGGGGGCAGGGGGGCGGTGTGGGTGTACAGCTCGCCGGTGTTCGTGACGGCGTCGCCAGTGGTTTCCCCGCCCAGCACCAGCACCTGGCCGCCAGCAAGCAGGGTCGCGGTGTGGCCTCGGCGGGCGGTGACCAAGTCGGGCTGCCGGGTGGCTTGACCCGGGCCGGAGGCAAAGGAGACTGTCGAGGCGATGACGCTGGCGCCACCCGCGCTGTCGCCCCCTGCCACCAGCACGTTGCCAGGGACACCAGGCAGCAGGGTGGCGCTGTTGCCGCCGAACTCGACAGCGGGGAGATTCGGGCCCGCCGCCCAGGTGCTGTCGGCGGGGTTGAACACCAGGGTGGTCGTGACGTGGCTGTTGCCGCCTGCCACCAGCACCCGGCCATCGGGCAACAGCGTGGCGGTGTGCCGCGCACGGTAGAAGGTGTTCAGGGCGGGCACGGGCACCTCCGTCCATGCGCCCGTGGCGGGGTCGCGCAGGTAGGCGCTTTGGGCGGCGATGTTGCCGTTGTCGTAGCCGCCCACCACCAGCACGCGGCCATCGGGCAGCAGCGTGGCGGTGTGCTCGCGCCTGCGGGCGGGCAGGTCGATGCCGCTGGACCAGATGCCGGTGACGGGGTCGAAGATTTCCACGGAGGACAGCGCCTCCTGCCCCGCGATGCCCCGGCCGCCCACCACGAGCACGGTGCCATTGGGCAGCAGCGTGGCGGTGTGGTGGGAGCGGCGCAGCGTCAGCTGGCCCGTGCTGGCGGCGAAGGTGTTGGTCAGGGCGCTGTAGAGGAGGCTGTTGGCGTTGGCGCTGTTCACCGGGCCGGCCTCCCGCCCGCCGACCAGCAGCACATTGCCGCCGGGCAGCGGGGTGGCGGTGTGGCCGAAACGGGGGCTGGGCAGGTCGGGGCCGCTGCTCCAGGTGTTGGCCGCGGGGTTGTACAGGCGGGTGGTGGCGAGGGCGATGGGGTTGTTTCCGCCATCCACGTTGCCGGTGTCGCCGCCCGCCACCAGCACGGTGGAATCGGCCAGCCGGGTTGCGGTGTGCAGCGTGCGGGCCTCGTCCATGGGCGCGATGGGGGTCCAGCCCGCATGGGCGGCGGCCATGCCCAGGCACAGCGCGCTGGCGTGCAGCAGGCGCCGCAGGGCTCTGCGGTGGTGGTGGGTGGGTGAGTGCATGGGGGTGAGATCCTCTTTTTTGTGGTTAAAAGTGGCTCCAGCGCTTTTCTGGAAAGGCGCTGGCAGCTATCGAATCAGGAGTGGATGGCACGGCGGCGAACGACTGCCAGCAGTACCAGCACGCTCAGCAGCAGCACGCCCCACTGCGACAGCGTGGGCACGGGTTGCACACCACCGGGGCCTGGAGGCATCGCGCGGGGCGTGGCGATGACTAGCGGGAACGAGTTGGCGGACACGCTGCCATTGGCTCCGGTGGCCGTCACCCAGAGGGTGTAGGCCGTGCCATTGGTCAGGCCCGGCACGGTGCAGCGGGTGGTGGGCGCTGGCACGGTGCAGCTGGCGCCGCCTTGGCTGGCCGTGACGGTGTAGCTCACGGGCGGCGTGCCGCCCACGGGTGCCAGCCAGTTCAGTGTGATCTGGCCGTTGCCGGGCTGGGCCGTCACGCCCGTGGGGGCGCCAGGGGCGGGATTGGCGCTGGGTGTCGCGAAGGCCAATGAAGGAGGGGAGATGGACCCGTCCGCTGCGGCCGCCCTCACGAGGAAGCGGTAGCTGGTGCCGTTGCTCAGGCCGCTCACGGTGCAATTGGTGGCGGGGTGCGGCGCGGTGCAGGTGCCGCTGACGGCGCTCAGGTTCAGGGCGGTGACGGTGTAGCTCACCGGCGTGGCGCTCACCGCGCCGCCCGCGGGTGCTTGCCAGCGCACGGCCACTTCGCCATCGCCGGGCGTGGCGGCGGCCTGGGTGGGCACGCCCGGCGGCAGCGGCGGTGCCTCGCAGTCGCTGGCGACGGCGACGGGGTTGGCGGTGCCTATGCGCAGGCCCAGATTGAGCTGCCGGAAGCTCCGACCGCCCGATATGCCCTCGCTGAAAGTATTGATGCTCCCACTGAACTCGGCATTCCAGCTCGGGGCGGTGGCGAGCACCAAGCCATCGACGGTGTAGGGGTTGTTGTTGCTGGCCAGGCTGGTGATGTTCAAGCCGTTGGGCAGCAGCGCTCCGCTGGCATCCGTGGCGGTAAAGGGGCCCGAGAACTGCGCCCCGTTGAAGCTGGCCTGCGTGTAGACCACGTTGGCGGCATTGTTCATGCGCCAGATGACGCACCTGAGGTCGGCGGGCCGCCATGTCTGGCTTTGGGCGGTATTGCCCCCGTTGTCGTAGACCATTGTGACGGCGTAGCGCTCGCCATCGCGGATTTCGGCGAAGGTGGACTGGTCGATGGTGCCGGTGCTGGTGATGGCGAACGGCGCGGCCTGCGCCGCGCAGGCCGCGGCAGTGGCCAGCACGGCTGCGAGCCAGTGGCGCAGGGGGTGGTGCATGGCGTGTGTCATGGGTTGTGGTTAAAAAGTGCCACCGGCGCTTATTTGTCAAGCGTTGGAAGCTATCGAATCAGGAGTGATTCCAATCGCGCCCGCTGGTCCTTGGCGGCGATGGAGCATTCGTCCTCGTCGCCGAGGTAGGTGGCGGGGCGTCGGGTGCGCGCCACCAGGGCTGGCTGTGGCCGGGCATGGAAAGAAGCATTCCTCTGGATGTGCTGTCGTTGGGAAAAGGACGTGAAAAAGAGCGCTCAAGGCCGCCCCTTGCGGCGCGCGCGCATCACTTCCACGTTGGCGCGCTGCTCGGGCGTGAAGCCTGGCGCGGGCTGGGCGCCGGGCGCCTTCTCCACGGCCAGCGCCATGCCCGCGTGCAGGGCGGCCAGCGTGGCGGTGGCGTATTCGCGGCTGGTCAGGCCCTGGCGCGCCAGCGCGGCGCGCACCTGGGGGTGGGCGTCGAGCTTGCGGGCGAGGTCCTCGACCGACTCGGCGTCGTCGTCGTCCTCATCGCCGCTGCTCCCGGGCGCCTGCGGCAGCTTGCGCAGCTCGGCCGCCGCCGCTTCCATGCGGTCCAGCAGCGCGGGCGTGAGGCGAAAGTGCGCCGGGTCGGCGGCGCCCGCCGCCCAGGCGCTGGCGGTGGTGGCGACCAGCGCCAGCGCGGCGAGGGTGTGGGTGATGGCAAGGGGCATGGCAGTGTTCACGAGGACAAGGTTTTGGTTTGAAGTAAAAATGGCCGGAAGCGCTTGCTGTGCAAGCGCTGGCAGCTATCAAATTCGATGAGGATTTACGCAAGAACGGGTTCCGGAAAGACGTTTGCACCATGGCAAGGGCGCTGTGGCATCCTTGTTTGCGCACGTCCTGTCGATGTATCCAGGCAGCCGGGCCGGCCCGCCGTGGGGATGCGCGCAAGGCTAGGGGCGCACCGCCCGTGCGGCCCCACCCCGGCGGGGTAGTCGTGCGGCGGCGCGGCGCGCTACATTCGCGCTTTCGTGAAAAAAACCATGCCCACGCCCCGCCGCGCCACCCAAGCCGCCGCCCATCTGCGGCAACTGGCCTGCCTGGATGCCACCGGGCCGCACGCCATCGCGCCCGTGCTGGGCGAGCTGCACCACCTGATCGGGTTCGACGCGGGCTGCCTCATCCACCCCGGCGCGGGCGGCGAGATGGAGGTGTTCGTGGAGAGCCCCGTGTTGCAGGCCGCGATGCCCGACTATTTCGACCCGCGCATCCTGGCGAGCGAGGCGCGGGTGATGCACCGGGGTGCGCGCTTGTTTCAGGAGGCGCTGCGCGTGGAACGCGGCGCGCTGATGCTGCCGCAGATGGCCAAGGTGCCCCTGTCCGAGCTGGTGCGCAGCGACTTCTTCAACGCGGTGCTGCGCCCCGGCGACGTGGGCGATGGCCTGAAGCTGCCGCTGCACACGCGCGCGGGCCAGGGTGTCGGCATGTTGTGGCTGTACCGCCGCGAGGCGGACCGGCGCTTCACGCCCGAGGACGCCGCCGCGCTGGGCCGCCTCGAACCCGTGCTGGCGCGCGCGCTGCAGCCGCTGGATCCGGGCGAGGCCGGTGGCGACAGCGAGGTCTGCGGCCAGGGCCTGCTCGTCGTGTCGCCCGATGGGCGGCTGCAATGGATGTCGCCCGAGGCGCAGGCGCTGCTGGCGCTGGCCCTGGGCACGCGCTGGCGCGCGGGCGGCGGCAGTGATCTGCCGGACGTGGTGCGCCTGCTGGTGCAGCGCCTGTTCTGGCCCGCCACGGACGGCGAGGCGCCGCTGCCCGACCTGGCGGTGCGCAATGCCCACGGCGCGTTCTCGCTGCGCGCCACGCGCCTGGCGGGCGTGGCGGGGGCGGGCGAGGCGGCCGCCATCCACATCACCCGCCGGGTGCCGCGCGGCACCCGGCTGCTCGCCCACCTGCGCGCGCAGGACCTGCCCCGGCGCCAGGCCGAGCTGGCCTACTGGCTCGTGCGCGGTGCGCAGGAGTCGCAGATCGCCGAGCGCATGGGCGTGAGCATCAACACCGTGGCCTACCACCGCCGCCAGCTCTACGACGCTTTGGGCGTGCAGGGCCGCCAGGGGCTGGCCGAGCGGCTGCTGCCACCCCCATCGACAACTACCCCCCTGGGGTAGGCCGCGCGGCGCGCGGGGCCGATAGATTCGGCCCTCCATGCCCACGCACCACCAGGCGACGAACGCCATTGCGCACCTGCGCCACCTCGCCCGCCTGGATGCGAGCGGGCCGGAGCTGATCGCGCCCGTGCTCGCCTCGCTGCACGCGCTCATCGGCTTCGACTCCAGCGGCTACTTCTACCCCGGTGCGGGCGGCGAGTTGGACGTGCACATGGAACACCCCGCCGTGCAGGCCGCCGTGCCCGACCACTTCGACCCGCGCATCCTGGCGAGCGAGGCGCGGGTCTTTCACAACGTGCTGCAGCACGGCGACGACATCGCCCGCCACCCGCGCGGCCCGCAGTCGCTGGCGCAGATGCTGCGCGTGCCCCCCGCCGAGCTGCAGCGCAGCGACTACTACAACGTGGTGATGCGCCCCGCCGGCGTGGCCGACTGGCTCAGCCTGCCGCTGCGCGCGCCACAAGGCCAGGGCATGGGCCAGGGTGTGGGCATGCTGTTCCTGTTCCGCCCTCCCGGGGCGCGGCCCTTTGCCGACGAAGACCTGGCCATGCTGGCGCGGCTGCAGGCGTGGCTGGCGCGCACGCTGTGGCCCGGCGGCGTGAACGCGGGCGGCGAGGTGCTGCGCGAGGGCGTGCTCGTTGCCACGCCCCTGGGCCAGCCACTGTGGGCCTCGCCCGAGGCCGAGGCGCTCATGGCCCAGGCGCTGGGCTGGCGCTGGCGCGGCGCGGGCCGCGCGCCGCTGCCGCATGCGCTGCAGTTGCTCATCCAGCGCCTGCGCCTGCCCGGTGCGCCCGCGCCGCAAATGGCGCTGCGCAACGCCCACGGCGCGTTCCACCTGCGCGCCGCGCCCCTGGCCGCGGCCACCGGCCCCGGCGAGGCCGTGGCCCTGCACATCACCCAGCGCGTGGCCCCCGCGGCCCGCCTGCTGGAGGCGCTCGGCCGCACCGGCCTGCCTCCGCGCCAGCGCGAACTGGCCTACTGGCTTGCGCGCGGCCTGCCCGAATCGCGCATCGCCGGGTGCATGGGCATCAGCGCGAACACGGTGGTCTACCACCGGCGGCAGCTCTATGCGGCGCTGGGCGTGGCGAGCCGGGCGGAGCTGCTCGAGTGCCTGGCGGTCGGCGATATTGTCTGAGGTGTTTTGGCCCGATGGCGCTTGTGCATCAAGCGCCATAAGCTATCAAATTGGGAGCACTCTGGCCATGCGACAGTCAGCCAGCCAGCCAGGCCAGCAACAGCAGGCTGGCGGCCAGAGCCGGCAGCAGGGCTCAGCGGTCCGTCGGGGCGTGAACCCGGTCCACCAGGCTCAGGACGACCCCAAGGCGCCGCACAACAAGCCATGACGTGGGAGGGCCGGGCGTGCGGAGGTCATGCCCATTTCCAAATCCTGCGCAGCACGAGGGCAACGGCGAACAGGCCCACGAGCAGGGGCGTCGTGGCTCCGGCAAAAAGCCAGCAGGGGAGGGCGTGGCTGAGCGCGGCGGTTTTCATGTTTTCGCTCCAGGGAAATACGAATACTGTGTAAATATACAGTATTTGGCTGGATATGTCCCGCAGCGGCGCGAAGGGAAGGCCTGGCGGGAGCGGGTTTGGTGGCGCGCGCAATCAGCGAGAGCAAGCCGGGCCTGTCCGCAGGGCGGGACCCTTGCAGCGGACGGTGGATGCCCTGCCTCTGGAAGGCCGACCACGCTGTCCGCAGGGGTATGGGGGAAACCATTGTTCGCCCTGTCCGCGCATGATGGGGACAAACCTTGGTTGCGACCGGAGCTGGGCAGTTCGCCGTAAGTACCGCAGCGCCCAGAATGGAAGGTGCGGTATGTCCATCACCATCACCGTCGCGCCGACGGTCGCCCGCGAGGCCTTCGCGCGAATAGAGGCCCTGGCCCAGGGGTTGCCAGAAACCGATCCCAACTTCGAAGGCCTGTCCATCCGCGTGGAGCGGCACGACTTCACCGGTGTGCGCGACCCGCACGACGAGTTGCGGGCAGCGCACCTGCTGCATCTGGTCGAGGATGCGATTGAATCCGAGACTAGCCATTTTGGCGAGCTGCAGCCTTCCCCCCAGTGGGAACGGCAGTCACCCTCATCCCTGTTCTAAAGAAGCCGCCAGGATGCTGCGCGGCTTGCGGGGCGGCGGGTACCCCCAAAGAGACACGCGGCGGTTCGTGGCCGCGCTGAAACCTTGCATGGCGGCCCGGTCGGGGCGCCGCGCCACCACGGGCCCGGCGCCAAAAAGCAGAGGCCATGCGTCCCCGGGGCGCCGCGCCCCACCCCTGGGGGTGGGTTGCTGTGGGGGGCCGGTGTGCTAGCTTTGCCTCCACGCATTGCCTGGATGCGCTGTGGCACATAACTCAACTACTCCATGCCTTTTTCCCGTATTCAGCGGCGCGCCCTGGCGCGCCTGCAACAGCTGGCCTGTCTGGACGTCAACGGTCCGCAGCTCATCGAACCCCTGCTGCATGAGCTGCACCACCTGATCGCCTTCGACACGAGCGGCTACTTCCACCCTGGCAGCGACGGCGCGCTGGATGTGTACATCGAGCCATCGCTGGCGCGTGACTTGATGCACCTGTACTTCGAGCCGCAGGTGAGGGCGAGCGAGCACAAGGTGATCCGCCGCAGCGCCCACGATTTCGCCGCCGCCGTGCGCGACGACCATGGGCCGCAGGTGATGGAGCAGTTGATCACCGTGCCCATGGGCGAGCTGCTGCGCAGCGACTTCTACAACCTGGCGCTGCGCCCTGCGGAACTGCTGGACTGCCTGAGCCTGGTGCTGCGCACGCCACAGGGGGCGGGCGTGGGCGCGCTCAAGCTGTATCGCAGGCCGCAGGCGCCGCGCTTCGGGGCCGAAGACGCAGCCCTGCTGGCCCGGCTGGAGCCGTGGCTGGCGCGCATCCTGCAGCCCGGCGAAGTGGATGCGCACGACAGCGTGGTGCATGAAAGCGCCATGCTGGTGGCCTCGCCGCAAGGGCAGCTGCTGTGGACATCGCCCCAGGCCGACCGGCTGATGGCGCTGGCATTCGGGCCGCGCTGGTACCGGCGTGCCGAACTGCCGCCCGCGCTCCAGGCGCTGCTGCAGCGCCTGGAACATGCCCGCCAGGGGGGCAGCGTCCGCGCGCCGCCGCAGCTGGACCTGCGCAACGCCAGCGGCGCGTTTTCGCTGCGCGCGACGCTGATGGCCGCCGCGGCCGGCGAAGGCCGGGCGGCGGGCATCCACATCACCCAGCGGGTCTCGCGCGTGGCGCAGCTGCTGCCCGCGTTGCGCGCGCTGGGCCTGCCGCAGCGCCAGCACGAGCTTGCGTACTGGCTCGCGCGCGGCCTGCCCGAGGCGCAGATCGCCACGCGGATGGGCATCAGCGAGAACACCACCACCTACCACCGCCGCCAGATCTACACACGGCTGGGCGTGCAAAGCCGGCTGGAGCTGCAGGACTACCTCTTCGCACCGGCATGAGGGAGGGCACGGCCAGCCGCGCGCACGCGCCCACGCACGCACCACGGACCCGGTGGGCTGGCGCCGGAGTGGAGATGGCCTTGACGGCGGCGCGGCGCACGGCCGCTACCCCGGATGGCCGTCGGCCCGTGGGCGGGACAGCACCGGCCAGTAGCGCACGGCGTACAGCGCAAAGCCTACCGACCAGAGGGCGGCGGACAGCAGGCTGGCGTGCACCGTCTGCGCGGGGCTGGCGAGCGGCACCGCCACACGCACGGCGGCGGCCAGCAGCACCAGCAGGTAGCAGGCGGTGTCGCAGCGGTCCGCGCGCAGGGGCCGCCCCGTGTGGCCGCGCGCCGTGCGCGTCATCATTCCGATGATGAGCCCACCCACCGCGCCCACCGTCAGGGCGTGGGTGGCCAGGGAGGAGGCCGCCAGGCCCAGGTCGCCCAGGCAGCGAAGCAGCAGGTGCACGGGAATCCAGAGATAGGCCATGTGCAGCACCCAGACCAGCGGCACGCGCAGCGCCGTCCAGGGCTGCCACAGAGCCCAGCGCCAGGTATGAGCCAGACAGGCGAATGCCGCGATGGTGGCCAGTGGCCATCCGCCCAGGCCCGTGGCGTCCGCGGCGAGCAGGGCCAGCACCGATCCCAGCGCGGCCTTTTCCACGGCAGGCCGCCGGGTTGCTTGCGCGCCCGCCACGCCGTTGTTGGTGAACATCGGGATCACGCGCCCGCCCATGACGGCCAGGATGAAAAGAACCACGTCCAGCGCGATCCGGATGCCGAGCCCTGCGGGGACGGGAAAGACGCCCAGCTGCGACAGATGGAAAAGCAGCATGGCGGCGCCCAGCAGCAGGAGCAGCGCCACAAAGAAATAGTTGCGCTGGTTCCGCGCCTTCCAGAACGCAATGCCCAGGCTGGCCGCCGCGGCCAGCGGAAACGCCACGTTCACCACGGCGGCCGTGGCTGCGAAGGGTGTGAGCACCAGAATCCGTCCCGCCACCCACAGGGCGGCCAGCGCACCCAGGCGCCATCCCGTCGGGGTGGGAAGATTGGTCCAGTTGCGGCCGGCGGTGAAGAGAAAGCCCACGATGACCGCCAGCGCGAAGCCGAACAGCATCTCGTGGGCATGCCAGAGCGGGCCCGCCAGATAGGGGCGGCCCAGCGCGCCGGAGAACTGCAGCGCCCACAAGGGAACGGACAGCGCTGCGAACACGCTTGCCAGCAGGTAGAACGGCCGGAAGCCGAGCGCGAACAGGGCCAACCCCCGGGACGGGGCGGGGCGCGGTTCTTCCATGCCGATAGGGAGTGCCATGGCGGTAGGGCCCCGGCCCGGGCTACGCACCGCCGCAGGCGCCGCAGCATTGCCCGCTGCCGTGGCCTGGGGCGCGTTGTTTCTGGATGCGCACGCGCCATTGCGCGGGCCCGTTCTCCAGGTAGCTCCAGGTGAACTGGCCCGGCAGTTCTTCCTGGAACTGGTAGTACAGCGGCCGGGGATCGTGGTCGTTGACCAGGTCCATGGCCTGCCCGGCAGCCAGCTTGCCAAAGGCGAGAAAAATGGACGGATGGCGCTCGCGGGGGGCGATTGCGCGCACGTCGATGGTGGCTGCGGTGGTTGCTTGGTCTGGCATGGTGCTTAAAGATTCATGTTTTATGAATCTATTATGGCGCGTGCCGCCGGAACGTCAATTGATGAGTGTCAATGAATGGATGCCGTGATGGATGCCATGGCCATGCCGAGCCCGGGCAGGCACGGCGCGGTCAAGGGCGGGGCCTGCCTGTGCCTGCGCCCGCCGCAAGCCCGGCCGGCTTCGGCGCCGGGGGCCGTCGCTTGTTCAGGAAAGGGAGGAGGCCGCGGTCAGCTCGCCCAGGTCGCGTTCGAGCAGTGCGGGGTCGCCCAGCTGCAGCTCGATCAGGCGGCGCAGGTGGGTCACGCTGTCCAGGTCGATCCCGCGGCACAGCAGACCGGTGTGCAGCCCCTCCACGTGCGCGACCTCGGTGGACATGGCGATGTGGTTGCCGGTTTCGGCCAAGGGAATGGTCAGCTGGCACAGCATGCCGGTCTGCAGGTTCGCCTGCGCCGGTGCCACCAGCAGCGCGCCCTTGAGCGAAAGGTCCTGCACGTGGACGCTGAAGGCGTCGGTGGACGTGGTCAGCAAGGCCGGCGCGTCAAAGCCGACGCGGACAAAGTGGCGGCGTTCGTGGGGCATCGCTGTCTCCTGGACCGAAGCGGGTGGTGGCACATGCTACTCCAAGCCCGGCGGCTGCACGCATTTGCCGGGCACGCCGGGCCGCCGGATGAACCTGCTTCAGGCGGCGTGGGGCGGCGGCGGGCAGCCCGGTTCTGTCGCCATTTGCTTACATCTTTTGCGCGGATTCGGGTTTAGGGTAGGGCGGGCTTTGTTACAAATCAGGGTCCGCGCACCGCAGCCGCACATCGTGTGCTGTTCCGGGCGGTACAAGCAAGGAGTTCCCGATGAAAACCACAACCATGACCACGATGTCCACGATCCGTCTCCTCCTGTCTGGCGCGGCGGCCGCGCTGCTGCTCGCCGCGGCGGGCGGAGCGCATGCGCAGACCTACATCAATGCCACGGTGGGCGGCGAGCTGGCCCCCGGCGTGTACGGCCGCATCAACATTGGCAATGCGCCACCGCCGCCGCTGCTGTATGCCGAGCCGGTCATCATCCACCGCCCCGCGGTCGTGGTGCCGCGCTCGCCGATCTACCTCTACGTGCCGCCCGGCCATGCCAAGAACTGGGGCAAGCACTGTGCGCGCTACAACGCGTGCAGCCAGCCGGTGTACTTCGTGCAGGAGCCGCCACCACGCCGTGGCCCTCCGCACCGGGGCCCGGGCCGCGATGACCGCCGGTGGGATGACGACCATCGCCACGGCGGCAAGCAGGACCGCGACCATGACCGGGGCCGCGGCAACAATGGCAAGGGCCATGGACATGGCCACCGCGACTGACTGACTGACTGACTGCGCGGCGCACCTCCCTGCAAGGCCGCGCCGCGCTGCACCGCGTTTGCGCCATCGCAGACGCGGTGCCGGCACCAG
Organism: Acidovorax sp. A79; assembly: GCF_041154505.1. GTDB lineage: Bacteria > Pseudomonadota > Gammaproteobacteria > Burkholderiales > Burkholderiaceae_C > Acidovorax. Next base: position 56,528 of record NZ_AP028673.1, on the reverse strand, counting down.
CGGTTAAGCTCGGGCCTCTATGGCCCAAGTCACTTTTTCTCCCCCCTTCACCGCCCCCCAGGATGTCGCCAGCCAGCTGCGGCAGAACGGCTTTGCCGTCCTGTCGCCGGCGGACGTGGCCCGCTGGACGGGCTGCGCCCTGCCGGACTTGCTGGGCCTGAACGGCGACTGGGCGGGGCTGCCCCCCGATGATTTCCTCAAAGACGGCGGGCGCTACCGCCGCCGCCGCCATGCCTGCTTTGTGGTGCAGGACGGGCAGGTGCGGCAGGTGCCGCACCGCGCGCACTGGCAGCCTGTGGAGTACAACGCGCTGCATGGCGGCATGGAGCGCTGGTTTGCCCCCATGGAGCCCGCCACCGTCGCCCGGCCGGTGTGGCAGCAGCTGCTGGCAGCGCTGGCCGGGGTGTCCGATGCCGTGTTTGCGCGCTCCGAGGCGCCTGCATCCTGGTTCGTCGAGGCCCACCAGTTCCGCATCGACACCACCGACGGCATTGGCCGGCCCACCCCCGAGGGCGCCCACCGCGACGGCGTCGACCTGGTGGCCGTGTTCCTCGTGGGGCGCGAGGGCATCAAGGGCGGCGAGACGCGGGTGTTCGAGGCGGCGGGCCCCAGCGGCCAGCGCTTCACGCTGACCGAGCCGTGGTCCCTGCTGCTGCTGGACGACGCGCGCATGATCCATGAATCCACGCCCATCCAGCCCCTGGCCGAGGGGGGGTATCGCGACACCCTCGTGGTCACCTGCCGCCGGGGTGGTTTCCAGGGGGCGGATGTGGTCGGGCAGGCCCCTGCGGGCCGCTGAACGCCGGCAAGGGAGTGCGTCCGATTTGATGCGAATCAAGATGCGCGGTATGGTGGGCGTTCAAACTGATGTCCATGGCCGGGCCACAAGCCAGGTCCCACACTCAACTCAAGGAGAAGCACCATGTTCAAGCACATTCTGGTTCCAGTCGACGGTTCCAACACCTCGATGCTCGCGGTCTCCAAGGCCGCGGCCCTGGCCAAGACCTTTGGCAGCGCCGTGACGGCGGTCTACGTGGTCGATCCCTATCCCTTCACGGGCGTGGGGGCTGATTTCGCCTACGGCCAGGCCCAGTACATCAACGCGGCCACCGCCGAGGCCAACAGCGCCCTGGATGCCACCAAGAAGGCCATGGCCGAGGCTGGCGTGCCGGTGACCACCGTGGTGGGCGAAGGCCACGCAGTGCATGAAGGCATCCTGCGCGCGCTGGAAAGCACGGGCGCCGATCTCATCGTGATGGGCTCGCACGGCCGCCGCGGGCTTGAAAAGCTGGTGCTGGGCAGCGTCACGCAGCGCGTGCTGGGCGTGGTGCACATCCCGGTGCTGGTCGTGAGGGACTGAGCGCCATCCCCCATGAGGAACGGCTCCGAAAGGAGCCGTTCCTCATTTCAGTTCTCGATGGCGCCGCGCACCAGCGCATCCCACATTCCACAGCTCGTGGAGCAGGCACGCCCTTCGCCAGTGCACCCGTGGATCTGGCTTTGCCAGCCACCGGGTGCGTCCCCCTTCAGGGGGAAGGCGCGAAGCGCCTCAGGGGGTCACTCAATCTTCGCGCCCGAGGCTTCGACGATGCCCTTCCACTTGGCGTAGTCGGTCTTGAGCAGGGTGCCGAACTGCGCGGCGGACATGGCTTCCGGCTCCGCGCCCTGGGCATGGATGGCGGCCTTCATGTCGGCCGTGGCCAGGAGCTTGTTGATCTCGGCGTGGATGGCACTCACCACGGCGGCCGGCGTGCCGGCGGGGGCGAACACGCCGTACCAGGTGCTCACGTCGAAGTCCTTGAAGCCCGACTCGGCCACGGTGGGCACCTCGGGCAGGGACGAGCTGCGCTTGGCCGAGGTCACGGCCAGGGGGCGCAGCTTGCCGGACTTGATCTGGCCCATGGCCGAGGGCAGGGACGAGACCAGCAGGTCCACATTGCCCGCCAGCGCATCCATCAGCGCGGGATTGGATCCCTTGTAGGGAATGTGGCTCAGCTTCACGCCCGCGGCCTTCTCGAACAGGTCGCCCGCCAGGTGGATGGACGTGCCGTTGCCGGGCGAGCCATAGGTGATGGTGCCGGGCGCGGCCTTGGCGGCGGCCACCACGTCGGCCAGGGTCTTGTACTTGGAGTTGACGCTGGTGGCGATGACCACGGGCGTGTAGGCGACGTGGGCCACGGCGGTCAGGTCCTTGGTGGGGTCCCAGGGCAGGTTCTTGTAGAGCCAGGGGCCGATCACGAGGTTGTCCTTCTGGCCCATCACGAGGTCATAGCCCGTGGGGGCCGCCTTGACGGCCTCGCCGATGCCGATGGTGCCGCCGGCGCCCGCCTTGTTGTCGGCCACCACGGTCCACTTGGCGCTTTCGGTGAGCTTGGTGGCCACCAGGCGCGAGAGGATGTCGGTGCCGCCGCCGGGCGGGAAGGGCACGATCAGGCGGATGGGCTTGGTGGGGTAGGCCGCAGCCGGTGCGGGGGCCTGGGCGTGCGCGGTGGTGCCCACGGCGAAGGCGAGGGCGGTGAAGGAAAGCAGGGTGCGAATCATGGTGAGAGATGTCTCCGTCGGTTCAATATGGACAGGCGGCCGCGCAGGCGCGCTCCGCTCTGCTGGTCTTGGCGCCAGCACCCACGGATGATCGCCGATCCTGCGCGGGGCTGGCCTTGCCGATACAGGGTGGCAACATCGCCACTGGCGATGGCAAGGCCGGGCGGCACGGGTCAGATGCGCTCGAAGATCGCGGCGATGCCCTGGCCGCCGCCGATGCACATGGTCACCAGCGCGTAGCGGCCCTGCACGCGCTGCAGTTCGTGCAGCGCTTTCACGGTGATCAGCGCGCCGGTGGCGCCGATGGGGTGGCCCAGCGAGATGCCCGATCCGTTCGGGTTGACCTTGGCCGGGTCCAGGCCCAGGTCCTTGGTGACGGCGCAGGCCTGGGCGGCAAAGGCCTCGTTGGCTTCGATCACGTCGAGGTCGTTCACCGTGAGGCCGGCCTTCTTCAATGCCAGTTGCGTGGCCGGCACGGGGCCGATGCCCATGTACTTGGGGTCCACGCCCGCGTGGGCATAGGCCACCAGGCGTGCCAGCGGCTTGGCGCCACGGGCCTTGGCGGCGCCGGCTTCCATCAGCACCACGGCGGCGGCGGCGTCGTTGATGCCCGAGGCGTTGCCGGCCGTCACCGTGCCGTTCTCCTTCTGGAACACGGGCTTGAGCCTGGCCAGGTCCTCCATCGTGGCGCCGGGGCGGAAGTGCTCGTCGGTGGCGTACAACACGTCGCCCTTCTTGCTTTTCAGGGTGACGGGCACGATCTGGTCCTTGAACACGCCGGCCTGCGTGGCGCGTTCGGCCCTGTTGTGGCTCTCTACCGCCAGCTTGTCCTGGTCTTCGCGGCTGATGCCCCACTTGGCGGCGATGTTCTCCGCCGTCACGCCCATGTGGATGTTGTGGAAGGGGTCGTGCAGCGCGCCGATCATCATGTCCACCATCTTGGTGTCGCCCATGCGGGCGCCCCAGCGCATGTTCAGGCTGGCAAAGGGCACGCGGCTCATGTTCTCGGCCCCGGCGCCAATGGCCACGTCGGTGTCGCCCAGCAGGATGGACTGGCTGGCGTTGACGATGGCCTGAAGGCCCGAGCCGCACAGGCGGTTCACGTTGTAGGCGGGCGTGCTTTCGCCGCAGCCGCCGTGGATGGCGGCCACGCGCGAGAGGTACATGTCCTTGGGCTCGGTGTTGACCACGTGGCCGAACACCACGTGGCCCACGTCCTTGCCTTCCACGTTGGCGCGGGCAAGCGATTCGCGCACGACGAGTGCGCCCAGTTCGGTGGGGGGCACGTCCTTGAGGCTGCCACCAAAGGTGCCGATGGCGGTGCGCACTGCGGAAACGACGACGACTTCACGGGTCATGGGGAGGTCCTTTCAGATGGGTTTCAGATCAAATTGGCCGCTAGCGCTTGTCCATAAAGCGCTGGCAGCTATAAAAACAGGAGTATTGGGGCTCTAGGCGTCCCGGACATCGGCCACCGGGTTGGTGCCGAAGTCTGCGCGTTCCAGCCAGGCGAGCACGCGGGTGGCGGCGTCGGCAGGCGATGTGAGCTGGCCACCCGTCTTGAGGTTGGCGAAATTTTGCTGGTCCGGGAACGCCTCGGGGGCGGCGCCGCGCAGCTGCACCTGCATGTCGGTGTCGATCACGCCGGGGGCCAGCGAGCATACCTTGGCGCCCTGGGGCTTGATGGCTTCGTCCAGCGCCACGCAGCGCGTGAAATGGTCCATGCCCGCCTTGGCGGCGCAGTACGCGGCCTGCGAGGCCATGGCCCGGCGGCCCAGGCCCGAGGAGATGTTGAGCACCTTGCGCGGCACCGTCCAGGCATCCGTCGCGCCCAGGAAGGCGGCGGTGAGCTGCATGGGCGCCTCCAGGCCCACGCGCAGGGCATGGGCCAGGTCGGCGGCATCGCTGCCCGAGAGGGGGGCGATGCGCGGGATCACGCCCGCGTTGTTGATGAGCGTGGCGCTCGCGAACACCTGCGGGCCCTGCGCCGCGAGCCAGCTTTGCAGCCTGTGCGCCGCCTGCTCGCCCTGCGAGAGGTCTTGCTGCCATTGTTCGAGGGTGACGCCCGCCGCCTTGGCTTCGGTGGCCAGGTCCGCATTGGCGCTGCGCGCGATGCAGATGAGGGTGTTGCCGCTGCGCAGGAGTTGCTGGGCCATGGCCAGCCCCATGCCGCGCGATGCGCCGGTGAGGATGTAGAGGTGGGTATGAGGCATCCCCCCATCGTACTGCGGGACGCCCGGCTCAGCTGTCTCCGGCAGGCTCCAGCGCCGCGAGCAGCAGCGACAGCCGCGCGTCCAGCGCCGCGAGGTCGGCGGCCTTGAGCGGCGCCAGGATGCGGTGCTCGTTGGCGACGTGGGCCTCGACAGCGCGGTCGATCAGCGCCAGCCCCTCGGCGGTGAGCTGCACCAGCGAGCTGCGCGCATCGTCGGGGTTGGGCAGGCGCGTGATCCAGCCCTGGGCCTCGAGCTTGCCCATGCGGTGCGTCATGGTGCCCGAGGTGACCATGAGGGTGGAGAACAGCGTGGTCGGCGCCAGGCAGTAGGGCGCGCCGCTGCGGCGCAGCGTGGCCAGCACGTCGAACTCCCAGAAGCTCAGTCCGAACCCGGCAAAGGTCTCGTCGAGCCTGCGCTGCAGCAGCGCGGCGCAGCGCTTGATGCGCCCGATGGGGCCCATGGGGCTCACATCCAGGTCGGGGCGCTCGCGGCTCCACTGGGCCAGGATGGCGTCTACGGCGTCGGGCTGGCGTGGGGTGGCCATGGGCTTTGTGATCGATTTATCTTGATTTCAAGATTGTATGGTAGAGTATTTTTATCTTGATTTGAAGATAAATTGCCATGCAAAGCACCCGCACCTCTCCCTGGCTGGATGCGCTCGCCACGGCCGTGGGCCCGGTCATCTGGGGCTCCACCTACATCGTCACCACCGAGCTGCTGCCACCCGACCGGCCCTTCACCGCCGCGCTGCTGCGCACCTTGCCCGCGGGCCTGCTGCTGGTGCTGTGGTGCCGCCGCTGGCCGGCGTGGGGCGACTGGGTGGGCTGGCGGCGGCTGATGGTGCTGGCGGCGCTCAACATCGGCGTTTTCCAGGCGCTGCTGTTCGTGGCCGCCTACCGGCTGCCGGGCGGCGTGGCCGCCGTGGTGGGCGCGGTGGGCCCGCTGGTGGTGATGGGCCTGGCCTGGGCACTGGATCACCGCCGCCCGCCCGCCCTGGCCCTGGGCGCAGGCGCGGCCGGCGTGCTCGGCATGGCCGCACTGCTGCTGTCGCCCGGTGCGCGGTGGGACATGGTGGGCGTCGGCGCGGCATTGGTCGGCACCGTGTGCATGGCGGCAGGCACCTTCTGGTCGCGGCGCTGGCGGTCCGACCTGCCGGTGCTGGCGTTCACGGGGTGGCAATTGCTGGCCGGCGGCATCATGCTCGCGCCCGTGGCCTGGCTGGTGGACCCGCCGCTGCCCGCGCTCACCGCCCCCCAGGTGGGCGGGTATCTTTACCTGAGCATCGCGGGCGCGTTGCTGGCCTATGCGCTGTGGTTTCGCGGCATAGCGCGCCTGCCGTCGGTGGCGGTGTCGTCGCTCGGGCTGCTCAGCCCCGCCACGGCCGTGCTGCTGGGCTGGGTGTTGCTGGGCCAGGCCATGACGGGCGTGTCGCTGGCTGGCATGCTGGCGGTGCTGGCCAGCATCCTGGCGGTGCAATGGGCGATGTCGCGGCCCGTGGCGCCGGCGCGGCTGTAGCGGCGGGCGGCTCCGGCCGCGGGGTCAAAAATCCGCCGCCCATTCGAGGGCAAGGTGCGCTCCGGTGGCCGGGTGTGCAAAGGCCAGGTGGCTGGCATGCAGCAGCAGGCGCGGCGCGAGGCCCTGGGTGGCCGCGTCGGCATACAGTGCGTCTCCCACGATGGCGTGGCCCACGGCGGCCAGGTGCACACGCAGCTGGTGGGTGCGGCCGGTGACGGGCGCAAGCTCGACCCGCGTCGTGCGGGCGGCCAGGTCGCAGCTCAGCGCGCGCCAGCGGGTCAGGCTGGGCTTGCCCTGCGTGGCGTCGATCACCCGCAGCGGGCGCCGGGCCCAGTCGGCGGCGATGGGCAGGTCGATCTCCTGCCATGCCGTGGGGTCGGCAGCGCCCTGGCCCATGCATCCCCGCACCACCGCCTGGTACCGCTTGTGCACCGTGCGCTCGGCAAAGGCACGGCTCAGGCGGCGCTGGGCCTCCAGGTGGCGCGCCATCAGCACGAGGCCCGAGGTGGCCTGGTCCAGCCGGTGAACGATCAGCGCCCCTGGCCAGTGCTGCTGGGCGCGGGTGCTCAAGGCATCCTGCTTGTCCGGGCCGCGCCCGGGCACGCACAGCAGGCCCGACGGCTTGCAGAGCACGAGCAGGTCCGCGTCCTCGTACAGCGCCCGTGGGGCGGGGCAGGCGGCGGCTCCAGGCGCGCACGCCTGGGCCGCGGGCGCGGAGGGGCCTTCACCGGGTGGCATCGTCGCCGCCCACCAGGCGCTGCACGGTGGCGCAAAGCTCTTCCACGTCGTTGGGCTTGTGGATCAGCGCCTGCGCTCCCTCGGCCAGCGCGGCCTGTTCGATCTCGGCCGTGACGTAGCCCGAGGCCAGGGCCACCGGCAGGTCGGGCCGGATGAGGCGGGCCTCCCGCACCAGGTCCACGCCGCAAAAGCCCGGCATGTTGTAGTCGGTCACGAGCAGGTCGTAGCAATCGGGCGCCGCGTTCAGAGCTGCCTTGGCCTCGTGCGGGTCGGTGAAGCCGCTGACTTCGTAGCCGCGGCGGCGCAGCAGGCGCTGCACCAGGAACACCAGGGCCTCGTCATCGTCCACGTACATCACATGGGGCTTTCTCGGGGGCGGCTCGCACCCTGGGGGCTCTGGTGTGTCCGGCGCGGCGGCGGGGGCGGTGGCCGTCGCTGCCGGCATCGGCACCGGGGGCTCGGCGGCGGCGCTTGCGGCGGCCACCGGGAAATACAGCGTGAACCGGCTGCCCTGGCCCGGCGCGCTGTGCACGTCCACGCCGCCCTCATGGGTGCGCATCACGCCATGCACCACCGCCAGGCCCAGGCCGGTGCCCTGGCCCACCGGCTTGGTGGTGAAGAACGGCTCGAAGATGCGTTCCAGCGTCGCCGCATCCATGCCCGGGCCGCTGTCGCGCACCGACAGGGCCACGTAGTCCACGGGCGCCAGGCCCAGCCGTTCGCTCAGGCGCTGGTCGGGCTGCACGGTGGCCGCCTCCACATGGATGCTGCCGCGCTCCGTGCCAATGGCGTGGACCGCGTTCGTGCACAGGTTGAGCAGCGCCTGCTCCACCTGCGTGGCATCCGCCAGAACAGGCGGCAGGCCCGCCTGCAGCTGCATGTGCAGCTCGATGGCGGGTGGAAGGGTCACGCGCAGCAGGCGCTCGGTGTCGTGCACGACCTCGGCCAGCGACACGGCCGAGCGCTGTGGCGGTTCGTTGCGGCTGAAGGTGAGGATCTGGCGCACCAGGTCGCGCGCGCGGCGGCCGGCCTTGTCGATTTCCCCCAGGCTCACCAGCACGGGAGAGCCCGGTGCGCAGTCGGCCTGGGCCAGCGCCACGTTGCCCAGAATGGCCCCCAGGATGTTGTTGAAATCGTGCGCGATGCCGCCGGCCATGGTGCCCACGGCCTGCATCTTCTGCGACTCGCGCAGCTGCGCCTCGAGTTCGTTGCGGTGCGCCTCGGCCTTCTTGCGGCCCGTGAGGTCGCGGGCGAAGACGGTGGTGGTTTCGCCTTCGGCGTGGCGCTCGAACGAGACGCTCACTTCCACGGCCAGCTCCTTGCCGCTGGCGGTGAGGGCGGTCATCTCGCCCAGCATGGCCTGCGTGGTGAGCTGCGCAAACGCCAGGGCCTGGGCGGCATCGGGCAGGAAGCGGTCGAGGGTGCTGCCCAGCGCATCGCTCGCGCTGCACTGGAACAGCGCGGCTGCTGTGGGGTTGAAGACCGTGATGCGCCGGTGCTGGTCCACGCAGATGATGGCGTCCAGCGCCGAGTTGATGACGGCTTCGAGCCGCCTTTCGCTCGCGTGCAGCTGCTCGTTGCGCTGCTGCAATGTGGCCGCGCTGTGCTGCAGCGCCTGGCGTTCCGCGAGCAGCGGGCCCTGGTCGATCACCGCGCACAGGAACTGCGGCAGCGGCGGGCCGTTGCTTTGTGGTGCCTCGATGTGCGCGATGTGCAGGTCGCCGGTGATGCGCGTGTCCGCATTGATGGAAAACACGACCTCCTTGGCCTCGCTGCGGCCCAGGTCCCGCGCCAGCGCGAAGGCCTCGCGCACGCGCCTGGCGTCCTGCGCGCGCACGAAGGGCATCAGCGCCGAGAGAGGGCGGTCGCGCTCGGTGGGCTGGAATGATCGGTGCGCCATGGAGTTCGCCTGCACCACCAGATCGTGCTCGTCCACCACCATGAGGGCCAGCGGCACGCTGGCGAACAGCGTCTCGAAGCGCTCGTAGGCACTTTCGGCCACCGTCTGGCTGTAGCGCAGGACCTTGTTCTGGCTCTCGAGTTCGGCCTGGTAGGCCCGCAGCTCCGCCACCAGGCTGTCGGCCGGCGAGCCCTCCCGCGCGGCAGGCGGCGCCGTCCGCACGACGGGTGGGCCCGCGGTGTCCGCTGCATGGGCTGGCATCCGGCGGGCAGGATCCAGAAAGGACAGGTCGGGTTCGCTCATGAAGGGGGCGTGGCGTCAACGTGAAGGAGAGGCAGGCGCGGGCGTGGTGGGGCGCCCAGCCGGGGCCGCCCGGGGCGCATGCGCGCAAGTGTACGCCCGTGAGGCCTGGCCCCTGGGGGGCCCACGGCGTAACCCCTGGACGCACAAGGGAGCCGCCGCAGGGCACCCCCCGCGAAGCGGCGCACGCGAGCGGGCACGGACCGGTAACCCGCATTTCAAGGGCCGATTGTTGGCCAAATGGGAACAATGCTTTTCCCGGGGATGGCTTACCGAACCGGGGGTGTTTGCCTACAGTTCATTACACCGGGCCCTTGTCACCCATGCCCTGCAAATACCCTTTCACCACAGGATTCGACCATGACCACCCTTGATACCACTGCGGCCGCCCAGCCCCTGCTGAACAAACTGCAATGGCGCTATGCCGCCAAGAAGATGAACCCCGCCAAGGCGGTGCCACAGGACAAGGTCGAGCGCATTCTCGAAGCCGCGCGCCTCGCCCCCACCTCCAGCGGACTGCAGCCCTTCGAGATCATCGTGGTGACCGACCCCGCCGTGCGCGCGCGCATCCAGCCCATCGCATGGAACCAGGCGCAGATCACCGACGGCTCCCACCTGCTGGTGTTCGCGGCATGGGACAACTACACGGCCGAGCGCATCAACATGATGTTCGACCTGACCAATGACCAGCGCGGCTTCAAGAACGAGGGCTGGGAAAACTACCGCCAGATGCTGCTCTCCAGCTACCCCCAGCGCGATGCGGAGGTGAACTTCCAGCACGCGGCGCGCCAGGCCTACATCGGCATGAGCGCGGCCCTGATTGCCGCCGCGTTCGAGGAGGTGGACTCCACGCCGATGGAGGGGTTCGACCCCAACGCGCTCGATGAGATCCTGGGCCTGCGTGCACGCGGCCTGCGCAGCGTCTCGATTCTCCCGCTGGGCTATCGTGCCGAGGAGGGCGACTGGCTGGTGAGCCTGAAGAAGGTGCGCCGCCCCCGCGAGCAGTTCGTGACCGAGGTCTGAGCCCGGCGGGGTTTCCCGCGTGCGCCTGCGCTAGGCAGCTTGTCCCAGGCCTCGTGCACCGACCCTCCCGGCCGCCCCCTTCCTTGGGTGCGGCCGGGTTCTGGCATTTCAGCGCACCGCCGCAGGTGCATCGCTCACGCGGCGCATGGGCGTCAGCACGAAGGCCAGCGCCGCCAGCACGACCAGCGTGCCGCCGCTGGCCGCGAACAGCTGGGCCAGCGTGATGCTCTTCATCACCCAGCCCGTGACGGCGGCGGAGATGGGTGCCAGGCCCATGAAGATGAACATGAACAGGCTCATCGCGCGGCCCAGCAGCGCGGGAGGCACGCGCTGCTGGATCCAGGTGAACACGCTCACCTGCATGAAGCCGCCCAGCAGGCCGATGGCGAGCATCAGCACAGAGCCCTGCCACACGGCCGTGATCAGGCCCATGGGCATGAACAGGGCGCCGATGACCGCATCGAACGCGAGGATGGTCATGCCCAGGCTGCCGATGCGCAGCCGGGGCACCATGCCGGACACCACCATGCCCAGCAATGTTCCCGCGCCATGGGCGCCCACCATGATGCCGAAGGCCGCCGCGCCCAGCTGCGGCGTGCTGCTGGCCAGCACCGGGATGGCGATGTGGATGGGGCCCATGATGAACAGGGCAATGGCGCTCCAGTAGAGAAAGCAGGTGCGCAGCTCGCCGTCGCGCCAGAAATGAACCAGGCCTTGCGCCACCGATGACAGCACGGCCTGCGGGGCCGCCGCGGGCTGCGGCGTGCCGCCGTGGGTGCGCACCTTGGAGAGCGTCCAGGCCGACAGCGCAAAGCTCAGTGCGTCCAGCGCGAAGGCCAGGCCAATGCCGGTGGCGTTGGCGCGGGTGCCGCCATGGCCGCCGGCGCCGGCCGTGGCGGCGTCGCCAAACAGCGCGATGAGCAGGCCCGCGAGCAGCGGGCCCAGGAACATGGTGAGCTGGCGCAGGCCCAGGTTCACGCCATTGGCGGCCTGCAGCTGGTGGCGGGCCACCACGTGCGGCATCATCGCGACCCCCGCCGGGATGCTGAACGCCGTGGCCAGGCCAATGCCCAGCGACAGCGCGTACACCATCCACAGCGTCAGGCTGCCGGCCAGCACCAGGGCGGCCAGCACGGCCAGCAGCACCAGATTGATGTACTTGGTGATCATCAGCACCTGCTTGGGCGAGTGGCGGTCCACCAGCGCGCCGCCGATCAGGATGAACAGCGCGCGCGGCACGCTGATGAGCGCCAGCACGGTGCCCAGCACCAGCGTGTCGCCGGTCATCTGCAGCACCAGCCAGGGCAGGGCGATGAGCGTGAACTGGTCGCCCAGCATCGAGAGGAATGCGCCGCCGGTCAGCCAGCGGAAGTTGCGGTCCTTGAGCAGCACGGCGCGCGGGTCCCCGTTTGCCGGGGCGGGCTGGGCATGCTCGGTGCGCGGCGGCGGATTGTCGCGGGTGGGGGTGTCAGTGGGCATGGGCAGGTTCTCCAGGGTAGGGGCGGGAATGGCGGTGGCCGTTGAGCAACTGGCCCACCGCGGTAAAGCGGACACACAAGTGATAGCTGGCCAGGCACAGGGCCGTGGTCGCCAGCACGTTGAGAAAGATCTTGGCCGTCGCGGGGATCGGCACGCCGTACAGCAGCGCGCCAAAGCCCACCGTCAGCGGCAGGTGCACCAGGTACACCCAGTACGCGCTGTCTGCCAGGTAGGCCAGCCAGGCCCTGGGCCGCGCCACATGCCGCAGAAACAGGCCGATGAGCGCAAAGCTCCACAGCCAGGACGCCGCGTTGTAGGCCAGCGCCATCCAGAACTGGAGGTGCCGGGTGGCCGACACGGGCGCGGCCAGCACGTCGGTGAAGCCACCGGTCAGCAGCACCAGCGCAAAGGCCGATGCTTCGGGCTGGGCCAATATCTCCGACAGAAACCCGGTCACCACGAAGCACGCAACACCCGCGGCGGCGAACACCGGCCACAGCCGTTCGTAGCGCGCCATCAGCCGTCGCCGCTGGGCGTACAGGCACAGGCCGAATGCATAGAACAGGCCGTTGTGCACCCATTCCGCGAGCGGCGGCAGGAAGGACCCACTGGGTGTGACGATGCCGTGGTCGTAGTGCGCGCCGATCCAGGCCAGCGGCAGCGTGAGCACCACCCCACCCACCGGCGATGCGCACAGCCATGCCGCGATGGCCTGCAGGGCGCGCTGCGCGGACTGTGGCAGCGCCCGGGCCATGGCCCACACCGGTGGGGTGAGCAAGGTCAGCCACAGCAGCATCCACAGGAACCACAGGTGCATGGTGGGCGGGCCTTGCGGCACGTTGGGGCCCCGGGGCAGCAGGCTGCGGTCCACACCCCAGGTGCCGTGCGCCATGCGGTGCAGGAACATCAGCCCGAGCAGGGTGGTGGCGATGAACAGCGGCGGCCAGAACACCGCGAACGGCAAGCCCAGGCGGCGCACGCGGTGGCGGGCCATGCCGGCCAGCCCACGCTGCTGCACCAGCAGTGCCACGAAGAACCCCGCCAGGATGAAGAACAGCGGCATGCGAAACGCGTGGATCACCGCCACCAGCAGGTCGGCCACGGGCGTGGACAGGTCGTCGTGCCAGGGCAGGGGCGAGGGGGCTGCCATGTACGCGATGGATGCGTGCAGCACGATGCCCAGCCACATCATGGTGGCGCGCAGGTGGTCCAGCGCGTGCAGGCGCCCTGCGGCGGCAGGGGATGCGGGGAGAACGGGAGAGGAAGGGTCGGCAGTCATGGGTCGGTCTGTCAGAAGACCGACTGTCAAGCCTCACGTTGCGTGAGGGTCAAGCGATTTTTACTGCTTTTTTACGGATGGGTGGCGCGGCTGGCCCCGCAGCGGCGGCATGCACGTGGGCGAGGGCAGCGTGCAGGTACGCACGCACGGGCGCGCTCAGTGGCGAGCCCGCCTGCAGCAAGGGCTCCAGCATCGATGCGGTGAGCAGCTTCTGGCGCAGCGCCGCGTCGTTGCGTGTCAGCTGGCCGAACAGCGCATCCCAGCGCTGTGCCGCCGCCGCAGCGTCGGCGTGCTGCGGGGCCACTCCGCGCGCCAGCAGTTGCTGCACCGAGCCCTCCAGCGCCGCCCACTGGGTGTGGGGCACATGGCCCAGCGCGCGCAGGTCGTCGCGGGTCAGGTACTTGTCGAGCAGGTTCATGCGCAGCTTGATGGCGACTTCGACGTACTCGATCATTTCGCCCGGCGGCGCATGGTTGCGGCCGTGGGTGGTGGGCTCGGTGCGGAACATGTGGCCCCAGCGCTCCAGCAGGTCCATGTCGCCGCCCATCCAGTGCAGCATCAGCGCCATCCAGCGGTACGCCAGCGCCTGCACCTCCGGGGCGTCGGGCGGCAGCTGGCGGTCCATGGCGCTCTGCACCAGGTCCTTCACGACCAGCCAGTCGGCTTCGATCAGGCTCCAGTTGGTGAAGATCTGCTTGAGCTCGGCCGAGCTGAAGTACTTGCCATAGGTCGTCATGAGCGCCAGCGCTTCGAGCCAGTTGCCCATGTCGGGCTCGGCCCCTGCCATCAGGCCATCGCGCAGCATGGTCAGGCGGCCGCGCAGTTCGGTGGCTTGCGATATCTGTTGGTCGAGCGCGCGGATCTGCTGGCCGATGATGCGCTCGGGCGCCATGGTGTCGCCCACCAGCAGGTCGCCGATGTCGCTGAGCGGCAGGCCCATCTGCCGCATGGTCTGGATGCCATGCAGCCGCTGCACGTCGGCCTGGCTGTACAGCCGGTAGCCGGCGTCCGACCGGCCCGAGGGCTTGAGCAGCCCGATTTCGTCGTAGTGGTGCAGCGTGCGCACCGTGAGGCCGGTGCGCCGCGCGAGGTCACCGACCTTCAGCAGCATGGGTCTTCTTACTTGCGCACCGAGATCAGCTCGATCTCGAAGTTGAGCGTGCTGTTGGGCGGAATCACCCCGCCAGCGCCGCGCTCGCCATAGGCAATCGCTGCCGGGCAGGTCAGCTTGGCCTTGCCGCCGGGTTTCATGCGCTGCACGCCTTCGGTCCAGCAGGGGATCACGCGGTTGAGCGGGAACTCGGTGGGCTCGCCGCGCTTGTAGGAGCTGTCGAATTCCTTGCCGTCCAGGAACGTGCCCTTGTAGTGCACCTTCACCGTGTCGGTGGCCTTGGGCGATTCGCCCGTGCCTTCCTTGAGGGACTCATAGACCAGGCCGCTGGCCGTGGTGACGGGCTTGGCCTGCGCCATGGCGGCGGGGGCGATCACAAAGCCGGCAAGCAGTGCGCAAAAAAGGTTTCGCAAAGGGGTCTCCTTGGAGGTGGGTGTATCGGACAGCCCGCGATCTTAGTCGCGTTCCGGCGGCTGCCCGTGGGCCGCCGGTGGGGGCCGGGCAATAAAAAAGCTTTCGTGCGGGCAGGCTGCACGAAGGCTTGTGGTGGGCGGGGAGGAACGGCGCCGGGCGCCTGCCCGCTGGGATCAGGCGTAGTCGGACACCGGGATGCAGCTGCACGCCAGGTTGCGGTCGCCCCACACGTTGTCCACGCGCCCCACGGGCGACCAGTACTTGCTGCTGCGCAGGGCGGCCACGGGATAGGCGGCGGTCTCGCGGGCGTAGGGGCGGGTCCACTGCGCGCCCAGCAGGCTTTGCGCCGTGTGCGGCGCGTTCTTGAGCGGGTTGTCGTCCTGCGGCAGCGCGCCATTTTCGATTTGCCGGATTTCCTCGCGGATGGCGATCATCGCGTCGATGAAGCGGTCGATCTCGAACAGCGTTTCGCTTTCGGTGGGCTCCACCATCAGCGTGTTGGGCACGGGGAAGGACAGCGTGGGCGCATGGAAGCCGTAGTCGATCAGACGCTTGGCCACGTCCTCGGCCATCACGCCGCTGGTGTCCTTGAGGCCGCGCAGGTCCAGGATGCACTCGTGCGCCACATGGCCGTTGGCCGAGGCGTAGAGCGTGGGGTAGTGGTCCTTCAGGCGCGCGCTGATGTAGTTGGCGCTGAGGATGGCCGTCTCGGTCGCGGCCTGCAGGCCCTCGGCACCCATCATGCGGCAGTACATCCAGCTGATGGGCAGCACCGCGGCGTTGCCCAGCGGGGCGGCGCTGACGGGGCCGACCTTGCCGGCGCTCGGCTCCAGGGGCTGGTCGCCACGGCCGGGCTGGCCGGGCAGGTAGGGCACGAGGTCTTCCACCACGCACACGGGGCCCACGCCGGGGCCGCCGCCGCCATGGGGAATGCAGAAGGTCTTGTGCAGGTTCAGGTGGCTCACGTCGCCGCCGAACTCGCCGGGGGCGGCCACGCCCACCAGGGCGTTCATGTTGGCGCCGTCCACGTAGACGCGCCCGCCGTGGCTGTGCACCAGGGCACACAGCTCCTTCACCTGGGTCTCGAACACGCCGTGCGTGCTGGGGTAGGTGATCATCACGCAGGCAATGTGCGCGCTGTGCAGCTCGCACTTGGCCTTCAGGTCCGCCAGGTCCACGTTGCCATTGGCGTCGCAGGCCGTCACCACCACCTGCATGCCCACCATCTGGGCACTGGCGGGGTTGGTGCCGTGCGCGCTGCTGGGGATCAGGCAGATGTTGCGGTGGCCCTCGCCCTGGGCCTCGTGGTAGGCCTTGATGGCCAGCAGGCCGGCATATTCGCCCTGCGAGCCGGCGTTGGGCTGCAGGCTGATGCCCGCGTAGCCGGTCGCTTCGCACAGCCAGGCACGCAGCTGTTCATCCAGTTCGCGGTAGCCCTGGAGCTGGTCGGCGGGGGCAAACGGGTGCACGCCGGCGAATTCGGGCCAGGTGATGGGGATCATCTCGCTCGTGGCGTTGAGCTTCATGGTGCAGCTGCCCAGCGGGATCATGCTACGGTCGAGCGCGAGGTCCTTGTCGGACAGCTGGCGGATGTAGCGCAGCATGCCGGTTTCGGAGTGGTGGGTGTTGAACACCGGGTGCGTGAGGTAGCTGCTGGCGCGGCGCAGCCCGGCGGGAATCAGCGGCTCCACGCCGTGCTCGAACGCCTCGAAGGTGGGCAGGGCCTGGCCGTCCTGGGCGAAGATCTTCCACAGCAGTTCGACATCGGCGCGCGTGGTTGTCTCGTCGAGCGAGATGCAGAGGTAGTTCTCGAAGTAGATTCGCAGGTTGGCGCCCATCTGCACTGCGCGAGCAGCTATTGATTTGGTAGCGCTGTCGGTTTTGAGCGTGAGCGTGTCGAAGCAGCCCTGGGGGCGCACGGGGGCGCCCAGCTGCGTGAGTCCCCTGGCCAGGATGGCCGTGTAGCTGGCCACGCGCTGCGCGATGCGTTTCAGGCCGTCCGGGCCGTGGTACACGGCGTACATGCTGGCGATCACGGCAGGCAGCACCTGCGCAGTGCAGATATTGGACGTGGCCTTTTCGCGGCGGATGTGCTGCTCGCGCGTCTGCAGCGCCAGGCGGTAGGCGGGCTGGCCGTGCACGTCCACGCTCACGCCCACCAGGCGGCCGGGCAGGCTGCGCTTGAACTCGTCGCGGCAGGCCATGTAGGCGGCGTGCGGGCCGCCCGCGCCCATGGGCATGCCAAAGCGCTGGGTGGTGCCAACCACGATGTCGGCGCCGTATTCCCCCGGGGGCGTGATGAGCGTCAGGGCCAGCAGGTCGGCGGCCACGATGAAGGCGGCTTGCTTGGCATGCGCCTTGTCCACATCGGCGCGCAGGTCGTCGATGCGGCCGCTGGTGGCGGGGTACTGGGCCAGCACGGCGAAGTAGTCGCCGGCCAGCAGGTCGTTCCATTCCTCGGCGGAGTTGGCCAGGCGCACTTCCAGGCCCAGGGGCCTGGCGCGGGTCTGGATGACTTCGATGGTCTGCGGGTGCGCGTCGCCGGCCACCACGAACACATTGCTCTTGCTCTTGACCGAGCGCCTGGCCAGGGTCATGGCCTCGGCGGCGGCCGTGGCTTCATCCAGCATGGACGCGTTGGCGATCGGCATGCCGGTCAGGTCGCACACCATGGTCTGGAAGTTGACCAGCGCCTCCATGCGGCCCTGCGAGATCTCGGCCTGGTAGGGCGTGTAGGCGGTGTACCAGGCGGGGTTTTCGAGAATGTTGCGCAGGATGACGCCCGGCGTGTGCGTGTCGTAGTAGCCCTGGCCGATGAAGCTCCGCAGAACCTTGTTCTTGGACGCCATTGCCTTGAGTTCGGCCAGCGCAGCGGCTTCCGTGGCGGGCCGGGGCAGCGACATCGCGCGGCTGCGCGCGATGGAGCGCGGCACGATGCTCTCGATGAGCGCGCTGCGCGAGGCTTCGCCGATCACGGACAGCATGTGGGCTTCGTCAGCTGCGTCGATGCCGATATGGCGGGGCAGGAACTCGGTGGTGTTCTCGAGTGCGGCGAGGGTGGGCAGGGGGGCTTGGGAGGTCATCGGCGGCGGCACAGTGCAAGGAAACACATTGGCCCGGCGGGGAGGCGCCGGGCCGCGGGGCATCGGAGGGTCAGGCGTTCTTGGCGAACTCGGCGTAGGCGGGTTCGTCCATGAGCGCATCGAACTGCAGCATGTCCGTCACATGGACCTTGAAGAACCAGCCGGCACCCATGGGATCGCTGTTGGCCAGCGAGGGGTCGGCGCGCAGTGCTTCGTTCACTTCGACGACTTCGCCGGTGACAGGCATGTACACGTCGGCCGCGGCCTTCACGGACTCGACCACGCCGGCCACGTCACCCTGGGTGAAGGTCGTGCCGACCTCGGGGAGGTCCACGAAGACCACGTCGCCCAGGGCGTCCTGGGCATGCAGCGTGATGCCCACGGTGGCGGCTTCGTGGTCGGAGATGTCGATCCACTCGTGGTCCTTGGAATACTTGATGGTCATGGGGGAAGCTCCAAAAAAAGGGGGGTAAACAGAAAAAGTGCCGATGCCAGCCGCCACTTTAGCCGGGCTGGGGCGGTTGCAGAGGGTCAGCCGCGGTGGTAGCGCGCGGGCGTGAACGGCATGGACACCACCTCCATGGGCACGGCCTTGCCGCGCACGATGGCGTTGACGCGCGTGCCGATGGCGGCAAAGGCTGGCGCCACGTAGCCCATGGCCACCGGCTTGTCCACGGTGGGCCCCAGCAGGCCGCTGGTCACTTCGCCGATCTTTTGACCGTCGGGGCCTTGCAGTTCGGTGTGCTCGCGCACGGGCACGCGTTCCAGCGCGACCAGGCCCACGCGCTTGCGCTGCAGGCTGGCGGGGTTGTCGATCTGCGACAGCACCTTGTCGGCACCGGGGAAGCCGCCCGCGCGCGCGCCGCCGGTGCGGCGCACCTTCTGGATGGCCCAGTTCAGCGCCGCCTCGGGCGGGGTGGTCGTGGTGTCGATGTCGTTGCCGTACAGGCACAGGCCGGCTTCCAGGCGCAGCGAGTTGCGGGCGCCCAGCCCGATGGGCTTGACCTCGGGCTGGGCCAGCAGCGCGCGCGCCAGGGTTTCGGCCTGGGACGCGGGCACCGAGATCTCGAAGCCGTCCTCCCCGGTGTAGCCGCTGCGGGTCACGAAGCAGTCGCAGCCCGCAATGGAAAAGTCGCCACCCGTCATGAATACCAGCTTTTCGACGCCGGGTGCCAGGCGCGCCAGGGCGGTGACTGCCTGCGGGCCTTGCAGCGCCAGCAGGGCGTGGTCGGGCATGGGGATGACGTCGCAGCGCTGGCCGATGCGTGCCTGGATGTGCGCGCTGTCGCCTACCTTGCAGGCGCCGTTGACGATGACGAACAGGGTGTCATTGCCCTGGTTGAAGAACATCAGGTCGTCGATGACCGTGCCTTCGTCGGTGAGCAGCAGGCCGTAGCGCTGCTTGCCCACGGGCAGGTCGATCACGTCGACGGGCATCAGGGTTTCGAACGCGGCAGCGGCGCCGGGGCCGACAAGCTTGAGCTGGCCCATGTGCGAGACGTCGAACAAACCCGCCGCGTTGCGCGTGTGCAGGTGCTCGGCCATCAGGCCGGCAGGGTACTGCACGGGCATGGAGTAACCCGCAAACGGCACCATGCGGGCGCCCAGCTCGGTGTGCAGGGCGTTGAGAGGGGTGGTCAGCAGCGGGGCGGTAGGGGTGGTCAAGGCGGACTCCGGGGCAAATGGTGGCCGCGGCCCCATGGGTCGCGGGATTTGCCCTGCTGTCCGCTTTACCTGAGAGATTCACCGCAGCGCCCTGGCTGGCCGCGCGGCTTGCTCCTTCGGTGGATGGGTGCCGTGCTGCACGGTCCATCTCTCTCCAGCAAGGGAACGCCCGCATCACTGCGGGCGGTTGCCAGTCCTTTTGCCTGAGCGTTCGGCTGCTGCCTGCGCCTTCGGCGGCCCCTTTCGTTGATGGGAAGGGGCTCTCTCCTGACGGCCGCCAGTATATCCGCTGGAAGAAGCCGCGCAGACGCTATTTGATGAACCCGAGCACCTTCGGCAGCCAGGTCGACAGCTGCGGGATGAAGGTCAGCACCACCAGCACCACGCCATGCGCCCACAGGAAGGGCACCAGCTCGCGCACCAGCTGCGACATCGGTACGCGCGAGACGTTGCAGGTGACGAACAGCAGCCCGCCCACGGGCGGCGTGATCATGCCCAGCGTGAGGTTGTAGATCACCACCATCGCGAAGTGGATGGGGTCGATTCCCAGCTTCACGGCCACGGGCGCGAGGATGGGCGCCAGCACCATCACGCCCGGCAGCGGCTCGATGAAGATGCCGAACAGCAGCAGGAAGATGTTCACGATGATGAGGAACATCCACGGCGAGAGGTTCATGCCCACCAGCCAGTCGGCCATCTGCTGCGGAATGCCCTCGATGGTCAGGATCCACGCGAACGCGGCCGACAGCCCGATGATGATCAGCACCGAGGCCGACAGCAGGGCCGAGCGTGCCAGGATGTCGGGCAGCGCCTTCCACTGCAGCGTGCGGTAGACGAACTTGCCGCACACCAGCGCATAGAACACCGCCACCACCGAGGCCTCGGTGGGCGTGAACCAGCCGGCGCGCATGCCGCCCAGGATCACCACCGGCAGCAAAATGGCGGGCAGCGCCTTCCAGGTGGTCTGCAGGATCTCGGCCAGCGGCGGCATCCGGCCGTCGCCCTTGTAGTTGCGCTTCTTGGAGACGTGGAAGTTTACGACGCACATGGCCACCGCGATCAGCAGGCCCGGCAGCAGGCCGGCCACGAACAGCGCACCCACCGACACCGTTTCATCCTGCAGCGCATAGATGATCATGATGATGGACGGCGGGATGATGGGCCCGACGATGGCCGTCGAGGCCGTGAGAGCCGCCGCGTACGAACGGTCGTAGCCGGCCTTGTCCATCATGCGGATCAGCATCGACCCCGGCCCCGCCGCATCGGCCAGCGCCGAGCCCGAGATGCCCGAGAAGAAGGTCAGCGAGACCACGTTGGTGTAGCCCAGCCCGCCGCGCTTGTGGCCCACGAACTGCCCGGCAAACCTCAGCAGCACCTCGGTCAGCGAGCCGCCGCTCATGAGCTCGGCCGCGAGGATGAAGAAGGGCACGGCCATCAGTGGAAAGCTGTCGATGCCGGTGAAGGTCTCCTTGAGCAGCACCATCAGCGGGTAGCTCTCGGCCAGGATCAGCGTGGCCGCGGTGGCCAGGCCCAGCGCAAACGCCACGGGCACGCCCATGGCCAGGAACAGGCAGGCCGAAACGATGAGGATGATGGACGCGCTCATAGGGAGGCACTCGCATTCGCATCGAAGTGTTCATCGGCCGCAAAGTTGCGGTCGAGCACGTAGCCGCGCACGATGAACAAAAAGTGCACGATCAGCAGCACGCCGCCGATCAGCATGGCGCTGTAGATGTAGGCGAACGGGATCTGCGTCACGGCCGTCATCTGGAACATGGTGCGCTGCATGTACAGCCAGCCGTACCAGACCATGAAGCCGAAGAAGGCGAACAGCAAGGCCGCGACCACGGCACGCAGGGCGATGGCGCCCGCGCGGGGCAGGGCATCCTGCAGGTTCTCCACCGCGATGTGGCCGCCATAGCGCAGCACGGGGCCGGCGCCCAGGAAGGTCAGCCAGATCATCATGTGGCGCGACACCTCCTCGGCCCATTCGAGCGAGTTGTGGGTGACGTAGCGCATCACCACGTTGGTGAAGATGATGATGGACATGGCCGCCAGCAGCAGGATCAATGCCCAGCGGTTGGCGGCCAGAAAATAGCGTTCGAAGGTTTTCACGGGACGGTCTTGGACAAGGGCGTGCAGGGTCAAAGCAAAAGCGCCCGGCGCCTTGTGTGGGCCGGGCGATGCGGGGCGCGGGTCAAGAGCGGCTCACACAGCCCAGCGAAGCGGTCCTGGTTAGGCGTTGCGTCGCAGACAGTACAACCAGTACGGCAAGACGCAACAACGACGCCAGGAGGGCTGTGCGAGTCGCTCAAAAGAGTTAACGAACGTCCTGGATCTTCTTGATGTTGTCGGCGCCGAACTCCTTGGCGTAGCCCACATAGGCGGGCTTGAGGGCTTCGCGGAAGGCGGCGCCGTCCACCGTCTTGGTGACCTTCATGCCTTGCTGCTCCAGCAGGGCGATGCCGTTGTTCTCGTCGTCGTTGACCTTCTTGCGCTGGGCCACCGAGGCGCTCTTGGCGGCATCGGTAAAGACCTTCTTGTCCGCGTCATTGAGCTTGTTCCAGACCTTGGGCGAGAGCAGCAGCAGCGCCGGCGAGTACACGTGGCCGGTGAGCGACAGGTGCTTTTGCACCTGCGAGAACTTGGCCGACAGGATCACGGGGATGGGGTTCTCCTGGCCGTCCACCGTGCCCTGCTGCATGGCGCCGAACAGCTCGGGGAAGGCCATGGGCGTGGGCAGGATGCCGAAGGTGCGGTAGCCGTCCATGTGCACCTTGTTCTCCATGGTGCGCATCTTCAGGCCCTTGGCGTCCTCGGGCTTGACGATGTCGCGCTTGCTGTTGGTCATGTGGCGGAAACCGTTCTCCGTCCAGGCCAGCGCGATGATGCCCTTGCTCGGGAACTTGGTCAGGATGTCCTGGCCGATGGGGCCGTCCATCACCTTGCGCGCATGGTCGTAGTCGCGGAACAGGAAGGGGATGTCCACGATCTTCACTTCGGGCACGAAATTGCCCACGGGGCCGGTGGAGGTGTTCACCAGGTCCTGCGTACCGAGCTGGATGGCCTCGATCTGCTCGCGCTCGCCGCCCAGCGCGGAGTTGGGGAAGTACTGGCACTTGTAGCGCCCCTGCGTGCCCTTCTCGACTTCGTCGCAGAAGACCTTGGACCCCACGCCGTAGTGCGAATCGGGCGCCGTGGCGTAGCCGATCTTGAGCGTGGTGGTCTGCGCGCTGGCGGTGGCCATCAAGCCGAGCGCAAGGCCCAGGCCCGCAGCGAGGGAAGTCAATTGCATGGTGTCTCCTGTGAGTATGTTTCTTGCCGCGCCCCCTTGCACGCACCAGCGGAAAGGGTGCTGGCAGCATGGGTTGGTGGTCCTGAAAATTATGGCGCTGCAGCATGGCCCGGGGCATCGGGGTTTGTGCTGGTAAGCGTGCTTATTAACGCGCAGGAAGGAGGCAATCGTCGCCGAGGCGACAAAGGCAGGCTGCTGGCCTGGGCCAGGCAAGGGGGAGGGGGAAGGGGGCAGCCGGGCGGCCGCGAAGGTAGGTGCTTGCTTGTCAAGCGCCCCGGTCTGGCGGTAACCAGTCCGGGGCCCTGTCAGTTTGTGCGCTCCGGTAAGAGCGCCTTGATGTCCAAAGTATGCGCTGCAAGGCGCAGCAGTTCTTTCCATCTTTCGCTTGAATTTTCAAATTTGCAGAAAAATTTGCTGCATATGGTGATATTCATGAATAATTGTGGCCATGGACCGCCTTGACAGAAAAATTCTCGCTGTGCTTCAGGGGAACGCCCGTGCCAGCCTGCAGGAGATCGGCCAGGCGGTGGGCCTGAGCGCTTCGCCGTGCTGGGGCCGCATCAAGAAGATGGAGGAGGCCGGTGTCATCCAGGGCTACACCGTGCGCATCAACCCGCAGTCGCTGGACCTGGCGGACACGGTGCTCGTGCAGGTCACGCTGGACAGCCATTCGGACAACACGCTTGAAAAGTTTGGCGAAACGCTGGCCAGCATTCCCGAGGTGATCGAGGCGCATCTGGTCTCCGGTGACTATGACTATCTGCTGCGCATCGTGGTCAAGGACACGCGCGACTACGAGCGCCTGCTGCGCGAGAAGCTCTACAAGATCAAGGGCATACGCCACAGCCGCTCGAGCTTCGTGCTGCGCACGCTCAAGAAGGCAGACCTGCCACTGTTTGCGGGCTGATTCGCCTCAGCGTGGCGCTGCAGTGCAGAGGGAGGGGTTCGGACATCGATGGTCCTGATCCGTGTCGTCCATGCACTGCGCTGGCGGCGCGCACGGCGCGCCATGCCCTGGGTCACCAGGCGTTGCGCCGTGGCCTCTTTTTTCCTGCCGGCAAAAAGTGTTGTGGAGTCGGCCGTTGCAGAATGGCGCCGTTTTTGCACCGGACGGCATGACGCCACCCAGCCTGGCGCGCTCCTGCGCACCACGGCGGTGCGCGCGCCCCGTCAGCCATTCGTCAGTGATGCCCTGGGACCCCTCGCCATGAACCTGCGTTTCGTCGAAGCCTTCTACTGGGTGGCCTCCCTCAAAAGTGTCACGCGCGCCGCGGAAAAGCTGTTTCTCACGCAGTCGGCCATGTCCAGCCGCATCGCCGCGCTGGAGGAGGAGCTGGGTGTGTTGCTGCTGGACCGGCGCGACAAGCACTTCAAGCTCACCGTGGCCGGCACACGGTTTCTGACCTACGCCAAGCGCATGCTGGAGCTGCAGCGCCAGCTCAAGACCGAGATGGGATCGGGCGGGCCGCTGGAGGTGTCGATCCGGCTGGGCGCCATCGAATCGGTGCTGCACTCCTGGCTCATTCCATGGGTGGAGCAGCTGCGCAAGGACAACCCCTTGCTGGAGCTCGAGCTCACGGTCGAGTCCACGCCCGTGCTGCTCGATCAGATCCGGCGGGGCTCGCTCGACGTCGTGTTCGCGGCGCTGCCTGCATCGGCCGACGGCATGCGCAGCCAGGCGGTGACGCCCATGGAGATGGTGTTCGTGGGCAACGGCAATATCCACCGCAAGCGCCGCTATGTGCTCGATGATTTTGCCGACACGGACATCCTCACCTTCCAGCGCGGCTCGCAGCCGCACGTGTACCTGCTCGACACCTTTCGCAATGCGCAGGTGGAGCCGCGCCGCGTGCACACGGTGTCGTCCATTTCGGCGATGGTGCAGCTGGTGCAGGGCGGCTTCGGCGTGGCCACGCTGCCGCGCCTGGCGGTGGAACGCATGCTGGCGTTTCCAGACCTGCGCGCCCTGGCGTGCGACACCGTGCTCAAGCCCCTGCCCATCCACGTGAGCTACCGCGAGGATCCTTCCTCACCCGCGATGGAAGCCATCGTTCGCTCCTCGATCGACTTCATCGAGAACATCCAGCCGGGGCCCAAGGGGCCCACCCGCACTCCCCGCAAAAGAAGCAGCGCCCCGCGGTCCTGAGAGGCACAGGGCACCCGAGCACAGGCGTGCCACTCCACGGCCCAGGGCCATGCATCTGCGGATGCCGCAGTGCCTCGGTGTCGCCATCGCAACCGTCCCCGTGGCGGGCGCTCCACAACACCCTGGGGTTAACCCTGAAGCGGATATCAGGGTAATCCCTTGGCACCAACTTGGTTCCCCTTGCCCCAATGAAGTGCATCGAAAAAATCGATGACCTGAGCAAAATTTTTTGAATTTGCCAGCGCCTGCCGCCCCCCAACACAATCCGCCCAACGCCAGACAAATGGCATTTCCCACGACAAGGAAACACGGTGGATTCAGTTCAAGAAAAAGCGCTGGCGGTTTTTGGGTCCGAGGGCATCGACGACCCCGTCCATGTGCGCAGCGTGATCCGGCGAGGCGGCTGGGCATCACACACCAGCGGCCTGGCCCATGGCCGGGTGCAGGGCAACCTGGTGATCCTGCCTGAAGTGCAAGCGGGCGACTTCCTGCGCTTTTGCCAGCGCAACCCCAAGCCCTGCCCGGTGCTGGCGGTGAGCGAGCCCGGCCAGTTCGCGCTGCCCACGCTCGGGGGCGGCATCGACATCCGCAGCGATGTGCCGCAGTACCGCGTCTGGCGCCACGGCGAGCTCACGCAGGAGGTGCCAGACATCGCCGACCTGTGGCGCCCCGACCTCGTGACCTTCATCCTCGGCTGCTCGTTCTCGTTCGAGTCCGCGCTGCAGGAGGCCGGCATCAGCCTGCGCCACATCAACGAAGGCAAGAACGTGGCGATGTACCGCACGAACATTGCCACGCAGCCGGCAGGGCCCTTCGGGGGCGCCATGGTGGTCTCCATGCGGCCCATGCCTGCGGCCGACGTGATCCGTGCGGTGCAGGTCACATCGCGCTTTCCCAACGTGCATGGCGCGCCGGTGCACATCGGCGACCCTGCGCTCATCGGCATTGCGGACATCGCAGAACCCGACTACGGCGACGCCGTGCCGCTGATGCCCGGCGAGATCCCTGTCTTCTGGGCCTGCGGCGTGACGCCACAGTCCGCCATCCTGAACGCCCAGCCCGCGTTCTGCATCACCCATTCCCCAGGGTGCATGTTGGTCACCGACCTTCTCAATCACCACCTCGCCAGCTTTTAACCAAGGAGTTTCCCCATGAAGAAAATGATGTTCGGCCTGTGCGCCGCGGCCGCCGCATGCCTGGCCCATGCCGAGACCAGGTGGGACCTGCCCTCGGGCTATGCCGTCAACACCTTCCAGGTGCAGAACCTGCAGCAGTTCGTGCAGGACGTGGGCAAGGCCAGCGGCGGCAAGCTCAAGATCACGGTGCACCCCAACGCATCGCTGTTCAAGGCCAATGAAATCAAGCGCACCGTGCAGTCCGGGCAGGTGGCGATCGGCGAGTTCATCCTTTCCGGCGCTGCCAACGAGGCGGCGGTCTACGGTGTGGACTCCATTCCGTTCCTTGCCACGAGCTATGCGGACTCCAAGCGCCTGGACCAGGCCTCGCGCCCGCTGCTGGTCAAGACGCTGGGGGCACAGGGCATGAAGCTGCTCTACACCGTGCCATGGCCGGCGCAGAGCCTGTATTCGGTGAAGCCTGTCACGGCCCTCAAGGACCTCAAGGGCACCAAGATGCGGGCCTACAACCCGGCCACGTCGGTCATCGCCAACCTCATCGGCGCGCAGCCGGTGACGATCCAGCTGGCCGAGCTGTCGGCGGCGCTGGCCACGGGCACCGTGGACAACTTCCTCACCTCCAGCGCCAGCGGCGTGGACAGCAAGCTCTACGAAAGCGTGAAGTACTTCTACGGCGTGGCGGCCTGGCTGCCGCGCAATGCCGTGGTGGTGAACCAGAAGGCCTTCGACAGCCTGGACAAGGCCACCCAGGACGCGGTGCTGGCGCAGGCCGCGATTGCCGAGCAGCGCGGCTGGGCGCTGAGCGAGCAAAAGGACCAGGAGTACCTCAAGGAACTGGCCGCCAAGGGCATGCAGGTGGACGTGAGCGCCGAGAACCTCAAGAAGGAGCTCAAGACCGTGGGTGAGCGCATGACGGCCGACTGGATCAAGACCGCGGGCGATGACGGCAAGGCTGTCATCGATGCCTACAACGGCAAGAAGTGAGCAGGCCGCCATGTCCCTCATGCCTCCTACATCGGCCATTGCGGGCGATGCGCCCCCGGCCCTGGCCATGCCGCCGCACGTGCTGCGGCGCGCGCTGGACGGCGCGTACCTGGCCGCCGGCGCCATCGGGGCTGCCTGCATCGCCGTCATCTGCGTGCTGATGGTGGTCCAGTCGCTCGGGCGCCAGTTCGGCTTTCCGACCGGCGCCATCAACGACGTGGTGGCCTGGCTGTGTGCCGCAGCGGCCTTCCTGACCATGGCCCATGCCTTCAAGCACGGCGATTTCGTGCGCGTGACGCTGGTGCTGGAGAAGCTGTCTCCCGCCACGCGCCGCAAGTACGAGGTGGCCTGCCTGACCGTCGCGGCCGTGGCCATCGGCTACCTCACCTGGTGGGCCTGTGTCTTCACCTACGAAAGCTGGCAGTTCAAGGAACTGGCCCAGGGCCTGTGGGCGATTCCCATCTGGATCCCGCAGATGAGCTTTGCGCTGGGCTCCGTGCTCTTTCTCGTCGCCGTGGTCGATGAGTGGTGGATCGTGGTGCAGGGCGGCGTGCCTACCTTTGTGCGGCTGGTGGAAGAGCGCCACGCCAAGGGCGACTTTTCTTCGGATCTTTAAGGAGCATCCCCATGGACATTCTTTCCATCGGCGCCTTCCTGTTGCTGCTCATGCTGCTCATGCTGTCCGGCGGTGTCTGGATCGCCATGACGCTGGCCATCTGCGGCTGGGTCGGCCAGGCCTTCTTCACCAGCAGCCAGCCCGGGCTGAACCTCTTTTCGGCCTTCTGGGAGAGCAACGCGAGCTGGGAGCTGGCGGCGCTTCCCCTGTTCATCTGGATGGGGGAGATCCTGTTTCGCACCCGGCTGAGCGAGGACATGTTCAGCGGCCTCGCCCCCTGGCTGAGCCGTGTGCCCGGCCGGCTGTTCCACACCACCATCCTGGGCTGCGGCATCTTCGGCTCGGTGTCGGGTTCGTCGGCGGCCACCTGCGCCACCATCGCCAAGGTCTCGCTGCCTGCGCTCAAGAA
The DNA here is from genome assembly GCF_041154505.1 of Acidovorax sp. A79. Lineage (GTDB taxonomy): Bacteria > Pseudomonadota > Gammaproteobacteria > Burkholderiales > Burkholderiaceae_C > Acidovorax. The sequence goes on along the minus strand of NZ_AP028673.1, from coordinate 28,681 downwards.
GCGCGGTTACAACGAGAGCATCGCGATCGGTTCGCTGGCCACGGCAGGCACGCTCGGTATCCTGATTCCGCCGTCCATCACCATGGTGGTGTACGCCGTGGCGGCCGATGCCTCCATCATCCGCATCTTCCTGGCGGGCTTCTTGCCCGGCTTGCTGCTGATGCTGCTGTTCTCGGGCTACATCGCCTGGTGGTCCGTGCGCAACAAGCAGCTCATGCCTGCCGACGAGCCGCCCACCACCTTCCGCGAAAAGCTATATCTGTCGCGCAACCTGATTCCCTGTGCGCTGCTGATCGTGTTCATCTGCTGGTCCCTGGTGGCCGGCTGGGCGACGGCCACCGAGTGCGCGGCCTACGGTGTGGTGGGTGCCCTGGCACTGGCCGCATGGTGCAGGGCGCTGACCTGGCAGAACTTCAAGGAAGGCCTGGCGGGCTCGGCGCGCACCAGCTGCATGATCATGTTCATCCTGGCGGGCGCCGCGTTCCTCACCAAGACCATGGCCTTTACCGGCATACCGCGCGAGCTGGCCGAATGGGTCGATTCGATGCACCTGTCGCCCTACGCGCTGATCGCCTGCCTGGTGGGCGTGTACCTGGTGCTGGGCACCGCGCTCGACGGCATCAGCATGATCGTGCTGACCGCTGCGGTCGTGATGCCCATGGTCGAGAAGGCCGGGTTCGATCTCATCTGGTTCGGCATCTTCGTGATCCTGCTGGTCGAGATCGCCGAGGTCACGCCGCCCGTCGGTTTCAACCTCTTCGTGCTGCAGAACATGACCGGCAAGGACAGCAACCTGATCGCCAAGGCGGCCATACCGTTCTTCCTGTGCCTGGTGGTGTGCATCGGCCTGATCACGGTCTTCCCGCAGATCGTCACCATCGTCCCTGACCTCGTGATGGGCCAGCCGAAGTAGCAACCGCGGCCTGCGTCGGCCCGTTTTCCCCTGTGTCTGCCGGCCCCCGCGCCGGCCCCTCATCCCCCAACAGGAGCTTGCCATGAAGATGGTCTTGCTGGCCGCGCTCGCCGTGGCCCCGGCGCTGCACGCCCAGACACAGTGGAAGCTGGCCACCGGCTACCGGGTGGAGTCGTTCCACACGCGCAACATCGTCCAGTTTGCGCAGGATGTGGAGCGCGCATCCTCAGGCGCCCTGCGCATCGAGGTGCACGCCAACAACACGCTGGCCAGGCTGGCGGACATTCCGGCCGCAGTGCAGGGCGGCAAGGCCCAGGCGGGCGAGACCATCATGACCAGCCTGGTGGCAGACATGCCCATCGCCGGGGCCGATGCCGTGCCCTTCGTGGTGCACAGCTATGCCGATGCGCGCCGCCTGTGGGACCTGCAGCGGCCTTTGATCGACACGCACCTTGCGGCCAAGGGCATCAAGGCGCTGTACGCCGTGCCCTGGCCGCCGCAGGGGCTCCTGAGCGTTGCACCCGTGCGCTCATCGGCCGATTTCAAGGGCACCCGCATGCGCACGTACAACCCCGCCACGGTGCGCATCGCGCAAATGCTGGGCGCCACGCCGGTGGATGTGCCCATGGTCGACGTCAACAAGGCGCTGTCGGCGGGCAAGCTCGACTCCATGATCACCTCGGCCCTGACCGGGGTGGAAAACCAGGTCTGGGGCCAGATCCGGCAGTACTACGGCATCAACGCCTGGTTTCCCAAGAACATCGTTTTTGTCAACCAGCAGGCCTTCGATGCGCTGCCCGCCAGCGTGCGCGAGGCGGTGGTCCAGGCCGCCGCGCAGGCCGAGGCGCGCGGCTGGGCCCTGAGCGCGGCGGTGGCCGAAGAGTCGGTGGCCGAACTTCAGCGCAGGGGCATCAAGGTGGACCGCGCCCCTGCCGAGCTGGACGCCGAACTCCGGCGCCTGGGAGAACGCTTCTCCCGCGAGTGGGTGCAGTCCGTCGGCAATGAGGCCAACAAGATTTTCATTCCGTACTACTTTCAACGTTAACCAGTGAGTCTCATCACCATGCAAGTTCCCTCTACAGTGACCACCGCACCGGCTGGCAACCGCTGGCAGTTCTGGATCGACCGGGGCGGCACTTTCACCGACATCGTGGCCAAGCGGCCCGATGGGTCGCTCACCACCCACAAGCTGCTGTCCGAAAACCCCGAGCAGTACAAGGACGCGGCGGTGGCGGGCATACGGCACCTGCTGGGGCTGAAACCCGGCGAGCCGGTCACGCCAGCGCAAGTGGAGTGCGTGAAGATGGGCACCACGGTGGCCACCAACGCGCTGCTGGAGCGCAAGGGCGAGCCCACGCTGCTGGTCACCACGCGCGGCTTTCGCGACGCGCTGCGCATCGCGTACCAGAACCGCCCACGCCTCTTCGACCGCCACATCCAGCTGCCCGAGCTGCTGTACAGCGACGTGATCGAGGCCCGCGAGCGCATGGGCGCCCGGGGGGACGTGCTGCAGCTGCTGGATGAAGCCACGCTCCGGGGCGACCTGCTGGCCGCCTATGGGCGCGGCCTGCGCAGCGTGGCCATCGTGTTCATGCACGGCTACCGCTACGCGCAGCACGAAAAGGCGGCGCAGCGCATCGCCCTGTCGGTGGGGTTCACGCAGATCAGCACATCGCACGAAACCAGCCCCATGATGAAGTTCGTGAGCCGGGGCGACACCACGGTGGTGGATGCATACCTCTCGCCCATCCTGCGCCGCTACGTGGACCAGGTGGCCAGCGAGATGCCGGGCGTCAAGCTGTTCTTCATGCAGTCGTCGGGCGGGCTGACCGATGCGGGCACCTTCCAGGGCAAGGACGCCATCCTGTCGGGCCCCGCAGGCGGCATCGTGGGCATGGCGCGCACGGCGGGCCTGGCGGGGCACGAGAAGGTCATCGGCTTCGACATGGGCGGCACCTCCACCGACGTGAGCCACTACGCCGGTGCGTTCGAGCGCGAGTTCGAAACCCATGTGGCGGGTGTACGCATGCGCGCGCCCATGATGAGCATCCACACGGTGGCGGCCGGCGGCGGCTCGGTGCTGGCGTACGACGGCTCGCGGTTCCGCGTGGGCCCGGAGAGCGCGGGTGCCAACCCCGGCCCCGTCAGCTACCGCCGGGGTGGCCCGCTGGCCGTGACGGACGCGAACGTGATGGTCGGCAAGGTGCAGCCACGCTACTTCCCCAGCGTGTTCGGCCCGGCCGCCAACGAGACGCTGGACGCCGATGCGGTGCGTGCACGTTTTCAGGACATCGCCACCCAGACCGAGCGCAAGCCCGAGGAAGTGGCCGAAGGCTTCATCCAGATCGCCGTGCAGCAGATGGCCAACGCGATCAAGAAGATCAGCGTGGCGCGCGGCTACGACGTCACGCGCTACACGCTGCAATGCTTTGGCGGCGCGGGTGGCCAGCACGCCTGCCTGGTGGCCGATGCCCTGGGCATGACGCGGGTGTTCGTGCACCCGCTGGCCGGGGTGCTCAGCGCCTACGGCATGGGCCTGGCGGACCAGAACGTGATCCGCGAGCAGGCGGTGGAGATGCCGCTGGCCGCCGAGGTGCTGCCTCTGATCGCCGAGCGCCTGGACACGCTGGGCTCTGCCGCCCAGGCCGAGCTGGAGCGCCAGCAGGTCAGCGTCAACCCCGTGCAGGTGCGCCACAACGTGCATGTGCGCTACGAGGGCACCGACTCGGCGCTGGTCGTGCCCTTCGGCGACATCGCGGCCATCCAGTCTGCGTTCGAAGCGGCGTACCGCCAGCGCTTTGCCTTCCTGATGGTGGGCAAGGGCCTGGTGGTGGAAGCCGTGTCGGTCGAGGCGGTGATCGCCGGCGATGCGCCCGCAGAGCCGCGCCTGCCGGTGCACGCCCACCGCAAGCACCCGCTGCGCGAGACGGTGAAGATGTATTCGGGCAGCGAGTGGCACGACGCAGCCCTGGTGGTGCGCGAGGACCTGCGCCCCGGCGACGTGGTCCCCGGCCCCGCCATCATTGCCGAGAAGAACACCACCACCGTGGTGGAGCCGGGCTGGTCGGCGCGCCTGACCGACCTGGACCATCTGGTGCTGGACCGCGTGACCGCGCGCAAGGTGCAGTACGCCGCCGGCACCACGGTGGACCCGGTGCTGCTGGAGGTGTTCAACAACCTGTTCATGAACATCGCCGAGCAGATGGGCCTGCAGCTGCAGAACACCGCGTACTCGGTGAACATCAAGGAGCGGCTGGACTTCAGCTGCGCGCTGTTCGATGCCACCGGCAACCTGATCGCCAACGCGCCGCACATGCCGGTGCACCTGGGTTCGATGGGCGAGAGCATCAAGACGGTGATCCGCGAGAACACCGGCAAGATGCACCCCGGCGATGTGTTCATGCTCAACGACCCCTACCATGGCGGCACCCATCTGCCCGATGTGACGGTGATCACGCCGGTGTACGTGGCCGAAGGCGCGGAGCCCACGTTCTACGTCGGCAGCCGGGGCCACCATGCGGACATCGGCGGCACCACGCCGGGCTCCATGCCGCCGTTTTCCACGCGCATCGACGAAGAGGGCGTGCAGATCAACAACGTGAAGCTGGTGGACCGCGGCATCTTCCTGGAAGAGGAGGTGCGCACCCTGCTGGCCACGGGCGGCGGCACCACGGCGTACCCGAGCCGCAACCCAGAGCAGAACCTGGCCGACCTGCGCGCGCAGATCGCGGCCAACGAAAAGGGCGTGCAGGAGCTCGCGAAGATGGTGGAGCAGTTTGGCCTTCCCGTCGTGCAGGCCTACATGCGCCATGTGCAGGACAACGCCGAAGAATCGGTGCGCCGCGTGATCACGCAGCTCAAGGACGGGCAGTTCACCCTGCCACTCGACAACGGCGCGCAGATCAGCGTATCGGTCAAGGTCAACGTGGCCGAGCGCAGCGCGGTGATCGACTTCGCGGGCACCAGCGCGCAGCAGACCAACAACTTCAACGCGCCGCGTGCAGTGTGCATGGCCGCGGTGCTGTACGTGTTCCGCACGCTGGTGGACGACGACATTCCGCTCAATGCCGGGTGCTTGAAGCCCTTGCAGGTCCTCATCCCGCAGGGCTCCATGCTCAACCCCAACCCGCCGGCCTCGGTGGTGGCGGGCAATGTGGAGACCTCCACCTGCATCACCAATGCGCTGTTCGGCGCCTTGGGCGTGATGGCGGGCAGCCAGCCCACCATGAACAACTTCACCTTTGGCAACGCGCAGTACCAGTACTACGAAACCATCGCCGGCGGCAGCGGCGCGGGCGCGGTGTTCGATGCCTCGGGCCGCACGGTGCGCGGGTTCGACGGCACCAGCGTGGTCCAGACCCACATGACCAACTCGCGCCTGACCGACCCCGAGGTGCTGGAGTTCCGCTTCCCGGTGGTGCTCGACAGCTACGAGATCCAGCGCGGGTCCGGCGGCGCCGGGCGCTGGGCCGGCGGCGATGGCGGCGTGCGGCGCGTGCGCTTTCTGCAGGCCATGACCGCCAGCATCCTGTCCAACGGCCGGCTCAATCCCGCCTTTGGCATGGCAGGCGGCCAGCCGGGCCGCGCCGGGTCCAACCGGGTGCTGCGCGCCAATGGTCAGGTTGAGGAACTGGGCCACATCGGCGCCGCGCTCATGGAGCCGGGCGATGTGTTCGAGATCTCCACGCCCGGCGGCGGCGGCTATGGGGAATGTGCGGCGCATTGAGCCGGGGCAGGAGCGCCGCGGCCAGGGGCAGGCACGGCGCTTGCGTTCCTGCACGCCAGCCGCCCCCGTGGGGCGCATGTTGAACCAGGGAAGGGATTTTCATGAGCTATCTGCCTGCCACCACCGCGTCGGCATTGCCCGCCCAGGCAAGGGCTTCGCCACGGGCCCAGGCGTCGGCGCGCACCGCCGGCGGCGGCGGCACCGCGGCGCCCCCCCGGCGGCGCAACCTGAGCGTGGGCCAGAAGCTCGCCACCAGCTTTGGCCTGCTGGGCTGCGCGGTGGCCCTGCTGGGTGCGATGACCTGGATGACAGGCGAGGGCACCCGCCGCCAGGCCGCTCTGCTTGCGGGTGAGCAGCTGCCGATCGAGCGCTCGGTGCGCGACTGGAAGACGCAGTCCGTCACCATCGGCCAGATCGCGCTGCGCGCCACGGTGTCGTCCGACGTTTTCCCCCTGGTGGCCGAGCTGCGCAAGCAGCTGGCGGATGAAGACGCCATGCGCGGGCGCATCGAGGCGGCGCTGGCCGGTGCTTCCACCGCCGAGTACACCAAGCCCCTGTGGGCGGCGGCCCAGGCGCAGCGCCAGCAGTACGCGGCACTGCGCGACACGCTGGTGCAGAACGCCCTGGAGTCCAAGGTGATCAGCCAGAAGGAGCTGCAGGACCATGCCGCAGCGCTCACGCGCTACCTGCAGGCGATCGACCTGTTGCTCGATGCGTCGGAGCAGTCATCGCTGGCGGCGGCCGACACCATGGTCGCCGACGCATTGCGCGCGCAATGGATCAGCGCCATCGCCGTGCTGGTGGTGGTGGGCCTGTCGGGGTTGTGCGGGTGGCTGCTGCGGCGCTCCATCGTGCTGCCGCTGCGCCAGGCGTGCGAGGCCGCCGCGCAGGTGGCGAACGGCGATCTCACGGTGCACCTGGAGACCCGCCGCACGGACGAGATCGGGCAGTTGCTCACCGCGCTCAACGCCATGGTCGAGTCCTTGCACTATGTGGTGACCGAGGTGCGCGATGCGGGCGATTCCATCCACGTGGCCAGCTCCGAGGTGGCGGCGGGCAACACCGACCTGAGCGCGCGCACCGAGCATGCGGCCAGCAGCCTGCAGCAGACGGCGGCGAGCATTGCCCAGCTGGCGCAGATGGTGGCGGCCAATGCCGACAGCACCGGTCAGGCCCATGCGCTGGCGCGCAATGCCAAGGGGGTGGCCAGCAAAGGTGGCGAGGTGGTCGGCCAGGTGGTCACGACGATGGAAGAGATCAATGCCAGCAGCCAGAAGATCGCCGACATCGTGGGCATCATCGACGGCATCGCGTTCCAGACCAACATCCTGGCGTTGAACGCGGCGGTGGAGGCGGCCCGTGCCGGTGAGCAGGGCCGCGGATTCGCCGTGGTGGCCAGCGAGGTGCGGGGCCTGGCCGGGCGCAGCGCCAACGCGGCGCGCGAGATCAAGGCGCTGATCGCCGACAGCGTGGACAAGGTGAGCGACGGCGCGAGGCTGGTGGTGACCGCGGGCTCCACCATGGACGACATCGTCCGCAGCGTGGAGCGCGTGACCGCGCTGATGTCCGAGATCAACGAGGCCAGCACCGAACAGAGCACGCAGATCGGCCAGGTGAGCCAGGCGGTGGACCAGCTCGACCACATGACGCAGCAGAACGCCGCGCTGGTGGAAGAGGGCGCGGCGGCCGCGCAGAGCCTCCAGGACCAGGCGCACCGGCTGGCGCAGGCCATGGGGCAGTTCCAGCTCGTTCGTGCAGCGGTTTGAGTTTGGAAAATCCAATAAAAAAGGCCTGCAGCGCAGGCCCATCAAGCGTAAGGCGCTATGATTTTTATAGTTACATGCCCGAGTAGTTGGGGCCGCCGCCGCCCTCGGGCGTGACCCACACGATGTTCTGCGTCGGGTCCTTGATGTCGCAGGTCTTGCAGTGCACGCAGTTCTGCGCGTTGATCTGCAGGCGCTGCGCATCGCCGCCCTTGGCGGTGTCGGGCACGAACTCGTACACACCCGCCGGGCAGTAGCGGGCCTCGGGGCCGGCGTACTTGGCCAGGTTGATGTTGACCGGCACGCTCGCATCCTTGAGCGTCAGGTGGGCGGGCTGGTTCTCTTCGTGGTTGGTGTTGCTGATGAAGACGCTGGAGAGACGATCAAACGTGAGCTTGCCATCAGGCTTGGGGTAGACGATGGGCTTGCACTCGGCCGCGGGCTTCAAGTAGGCATGGTCGGGCTTGTCGCGGTGCAGCGTCCAGGGGATGTGGCCGCGCAGCACGAACTGCTCGAAACCGTTCATCAGCGTGGCCGTGGTCAGGCCGTACTTGAACCAGTTCTTGAAGTTGCGGTCCTTGTTCAGCTCGGTGTAGAGCCAGCTGGCCTCGAATGCCTCGGGGTAGGCCTTGAGTTCGTCGTGCTGGCGGCCGGCCACGATGGCGTCGTAGGCAGCCTCCGCGGCCAGCATGCCGGTCTTGATGGCGGCGTGGCTGCCCTTGATGCGGCCCACGTTCAGGTAGCCCGCGTTGCAGCCCACGAGCGCGCCGCCCGGGAAGATGGTCTTGGGCAGGGCGTTGATGCCGCTGGCGTTGATGGCGCGCGCGCCATACGACAGGCGCTTGGCGGTGATCTCGCCCTTGTCGTTCTCGAAGTAGTAGCGGACGTTCGGGTGCGTCTTCCAGCGCTGGAATTCCTCGAACGGGCTGAGGTAGGGGTTCTGGTAGCCCAGGCCGGTCACGAAACCGAGCGCGACCTTGTTGTCGTCCAGGTGGTACAGGAACGCGCCGCCGTAGGTGTCGTTCTCCATGGGCCAGCCGGCGGTGTGCATCACGAAGCCGGGCTGGTGCTTCTTGGGGTCGATCTCCCACAGCTCCTTCACGCCGATGCCGAAGCTTTGCGGGTCGCGGTCTGCGTCCAGCTTGTAGCGCGCGATCAGCTGGCGGCCCAGGTGGCCGCGTGCGCCTTCGGCGAACACGGTGTACTTGCCCAGCAGTTCCATGCCCAGCTGGAAGTTCTCGGTGGGCTCGCCGTCCTTGCCGATACCCATGTTGCCGGTGGCCACGCCCTTGACGGAACCGTTGTCGTTGTAGAGCACCTCGGCGGCTGCGAAGCCGGGGAAGATCTCCACGCCCAGCGCCTCGGCCTGCTCGGCCATCCACTTGGTCACGTCGCCCAGGCGAACGATGTAGTTACCGTGGTTCTGCGCGAACGGCGGCAGGAAGACGTTGGGGACACGAAAGCCCGACTTTTCCGACAGGAAGATGTAGGCGTCATCGGTCACCGGCTGGTTCAGCGGGGCGCCGCGCTTTTTCCAGTCGGGGATCAGCTCGGAGAGCGCCTTGGGGTCCATGATGGCGCCCGAGAGGATGTGCGCGCCGGGCTCGGAGCCTTTTTCCAGCACCACCACCGAGACATCCTGGCCTTTTTCAGCGGCCAGCTGCTTCAGGCGGATCGCGGTGGCCAGGCCGCCGGGGCCGCCGCCAACGACCACCACGTCGTATTCCATCGATTCACGGGGACCATACTGGGCGATGATTTCTTCGTTTGTCATGGGCTTCTCGTCGGGCGTTTGATAATGGGCTATTTTCTACAGAGCAGGGTGCAATGCCCTGTCTGGCTGGCGACTGATTGTATTCACGGAATAGAGACAATCGAACGACCGTTCTATTTTGATCAGTGGGGAAACTCTAAATGGCTTACAGCATCGACTTGTCCGGCCGCGTGGCCTTCATCACGGGCGCCTCCAGCGGCCTGGGCGCGCAGTTCGCCCACACCCTGGCGCGTGCCGGTGCGGGTGTGGTGCTGGCCAGCCGCCGGGTCGAAAAGCTCAAGGAACTGCGCGCACGCATCGAAGGCGAGGGCGGCGATGCCCATGTGATCGAACTCGACGTGACGGACCATGCCTCGATCAAGTCCGCCGTGGCGCATGCCGAGACGGAGATGGGCTCCATCGACATCCTCGTGAACAACTCGGGCGTGAGCACCACGCAGCGCATCCAGGACGTGACGCCCGAGGACTACGACTTCATCTTCGACACCAACGTGAAGGGTGCGTTCTTCGTCGCGCAGGAGGTGGGCAAGCGCATGCTAGCCCGCTCGCGCGGCGCCGCGCCTGGCAGCTTCACGGGCGGGCGCATCATCAACATCGCCTCGATGGCCGGACTCAAGGTGCTGCCGCAGATCGGCGCCTACTGCATGAGCAAGGCCGCCGTGGTGCAGATGACCAAGGCCATGGCCATGGAGTGGGGCAAGTTCGGCATCAACGTGAACGCGATCTGCCCCGGCTACATCGACACCGAGATCAACCACCACCACTGGAACACCGAGCAGGGCAAGAAGCTCATCGACATGCTGCCCCGCAAGCGCGTGGGAAACGCGCAAGACCTGGACGCGCTGCTGGTGATGCTGGCCAGCGACCAGAGCCATTTCATCAACGGCGCGGTCATTGCGGCGGACGACGGTTTTGCGGTATAGGTTCCCCCTGAGTCGCTGCGCGCCTTCTCCCTGAGGGAGACTCCACCCCGCGGTCTGGCAGGGCCAGTTCCACGGTGGCACGGGTGTTGGGTGGGGCGCGCCAGCTGCGTAGGCCGTGATCGTGCAAACAACTGAGTCAACGATGAAGATCGAAATCCCTGAGGTCAAGAAACTCGTCCATGAAATGCGCTTTCCCGTGCGCTGGGGCGACATGGACGCCATGGGCCATGTGAACAACACCGTGTATTTCCGCTACCTGGAAACGGCGCGCATCGACTGGATGGTGTCCGTGGGCTGCAACCCCGACCCGCACGGGCAGGGTCCGGTGATCGTCAACGCCTTCTGCAACTTCTACCGCCAGCTCGAATACCCGGCCGACGTGCTGCTCAAGCTCTATGTGAGCGATCCGGGCCGCACCACGTTCGAGACCTGGGGCACGATGGAGCGGGCGGACCAGCCGGGCGTGGTCTGCGCCGCGGGCGGCGCCACGACGATCTGGGTGGATTTTCCGCAGCAGAAGGCCACGGAACTGCCTGACTGGATGCGGGCGCTGGTCAGCTGAGGCGGTGGCGGACGGCCCGCGGGCTCAATCGGCCGGCAGCGCGATGCAGTGGGCCAGCGGCACGCCGCGCTCCTGCGCTGCGCCCAGCAGCAGCACCCGCCGCAACTCGGGCAGGTAGCGGACCGCGGTCTGTGGTGCGCTGTAGCCATTGGTGTCGGACAGGCTTTCCTGCATGCGCAGCATCCGGCCCGTTGGCCGGTGTTCGATGACCAGGGTGCGCACGCCCGTATAGAAAGTGCTGTCGATGCGGCCTTCGGTGCCGAAGAAGCCGCCGCCCACGCGGGCCTTGCGGTGCGTGCCCTGGAACGCGGTGGCGATGCGCAGCTGGCCGTCGCGGCTGGTGCAACTGCCCTCGAATGCGGCCGCGCAGTCCATGGGCAGCGGGTTCTGCCGCACCATGACGGGCTGCACGGCCGGTGCCTGCAGCGCTGCGACGGGCACCGGTTCCAGGTGGGCGCAGTCCGTATCAGGCACCACCTTCCATGCCGTGGCGCCGGGGGAGTCCGCGATCTGCAGCCGTGGTATGCCCGCGCCCGCGCCCAGGTAGTAGGCCGGTGCCGCGTCCCCGCTGCGGTAGAGCGTGGACGACAGCAGCGGCGACAGCGCACCGGGGGGCACGGCCAAGGGCAGTGGGTGCACGGCCAGCGTTCCGGCGGGAGGCCCGAACCCGGCGCACCGCGCCGCACCCGCCGTGAAGGCGAGCGCCAGCAGCAAGGCCCCGGGCGCGGCGCGCATGGCGTCAGGCGGCCGGCTTGGCCTTGGGCACGCGGCCCATCAGGTAGAACTCGGGATTGGGCAGCATGCCCGCGAAGCTGGCCATGCGGTTGGACAGGCCGAAGAACGCGGTGATGGCCGCGATGTCCCAGATGTCCTCGTCGTCGAAGCCGTGGGCGTGCAGCGCGGCGAAGTCGGCATCCTCGATCTCGTGCGAGCGTTCGCAGACCTTCATCGCGAAGTCGAGCATGGCGCGCTGGCGCGGCGTGATGTCGGCCTTGCGGTGGTTGACCGCCACCTGGTCGGCCAGGAAAGGCTTCTTTTCGTAGATGCGCAGGATGGCGCCATGCGCCACCACGCAGTACAGGCACTGGTTGGCGGCGCTGGTGGTGGTGACGATCATCTCGCGCTCGCCCTTGGTGAGGCTGCCTTCTTCCTTGAGCATGAGCGCATCGTGGTACGCAAAAAACGCGCGCCACTCGGCCGGGCGCCGGGCAAACGCCAGGAACACGTTGGGGATGAAGCCAGCCTTCTCCTGCACTTCGAGGATGCGGACGCGGATGTCTTCGGGCAGGCTGTCGAGCGAGGGCACAGGGTAGCGGGTCACAGGGGTCTCCTTGTCGATTTTTCAGTAGGTGGCAGGCATCAGTATCCGGGATTCAGGGATGCCACTGCGTGGCGCGCACGGGGCTTTGCGCGGGCGCTGCCGTGTTGCCCGCCAGCGCATACGACAGCTGCGTCGCGGCGCCGATCACCGTCTGGGCCAGGGCTTCGAGCTTTTCGGCCGGCAGGCGCGATGCGGGGCCGGAGATGCACACCGAGCCCATCAGGCGCCAGTGCATGCCGAACACCGGCGCCGACACCGTGGCCACGCCTTGCTCGCGTTCGCCGATGGACCAGTGGTAGCCCTTCCTGCGGATGTCTTCATAGGCCTTGCCTGGCTCGCCCGAGAACGCCAGGATCACGCGGCCCGGCGAGCCCTTGTCCAGCGGCAGGCCTTCGCCCATGCGGGCGTGGTGGCGCAGCGCCTGGGGGCCCTCCACGCGCACCAGGCAGGTCCGCACGTTCCCCTCGCGCACGTAGAAAGCCGCGCTTTCGCCCGTGGCGTGGGTCAGTTCGCGCAGCGCGGGCTCCAGCACGTTCTGCACGTCAAAGCCCGCCTGGTAGCGCGCGCCCAGCCAGCCCGCGGCCGGGCCCAGGCGCCAGTCGCCGTCCTCGCGCTGCACCATGAAGCCCGACTGCGCCAGCGTGCGCGCCAGGCGCAGCACCGTGGTCTTGTGCAGGCCGCAGCGGCGGCTCAGCTCGGCCAGCGGCAGGCTGGACTCGCCCAGGGCAAAGGCCTCCAGCACCTGCAGGGCCCGGGTGACGGCGATGACGCCCCCGGAGGGCTCGGCCTCGCCTGCGGAGGCCGGTGCGGCAGGCTGGGGCGCGCGGGGCAGCGGAGGGTGTGCGGGCTGGCGGGGGCTGTTGCTCATGGTGCCATTCGTTTCACTGTATGCAACTGCATTGTATGGGTTGAAACGTCTGCGTAAAGTCGCGGCCACGGCGCCGGGCCCTCGCAGGTTCTGCGGACCGGCGTGAAGCACCACCATAAACGGAGACAAATCCATGCCAGCTTTTTCATCGCTTTCGCGTGCCGTCGGCGCGCACCTGTGCCATGCGGTGCTGGGCCTTGCCGCCCTGGCCGCACCCGCAGGCGCAGCCCTGGCGCAGGCCGCTTACCCGAACAAGCCCATCCGCCTGATCGTGCCGTTCCCGCCCGGCGGCGGCACCGACATGATCGCGCGCACCGTGGCGCAAAAGCTCACGGACCAGAACAAGTGGAATGTGATCGTGGACAACCGCCCCGGCGCGGGCGGCAACCTGGGCGTGGACGCCGCGGCCAAGTCGGCCCCTGACGGCTACACCCTGGTCATGGGCCAGACCAGCAACTTGGCGATCAACCCCACGCTGTACCCCAAGCTGCCCTACGACCCCATCAAGGACCTGGTGCCCGTGGCGCTGGTGTCGTCGTCGCCCATCGTGATCGCCGCGCCGGCCAATTCGCCCTACAAGACCTTTGCCGATGTGGTGGCTGCATCCAAGGGCAAGCCCGATGCACTCACGCTGGGCTACTCGGGCAACGGCACGGTGGCCCACCTGGCCGGCGAGCTGGCCGAGAACGCGGCGGGCATCAAGCTGCGCCACATCCCCTACAAGGGCGCGGCCCAGGCCATGACCGACCTGGTGGGCGGGCAGATCGATCTGTACATGTCCTCCGTGCCCACGCTGCTGGGCCAGGTGCGCAACGGCAAGCTCAAGGTGTTGGCCATCACGTCGGCCAAGCGTTCGTCGCAATTGCCGGACGTGCCCACGCTGGCCGAGTCCGGCTACAAGGGCTTCGAGGCCGTGACCTGGTTCGGGATTCTGGCGCCCGCCGGCACGCCCGCACCCATCGTGGCGCAGCTGAACAAGGCCATCAACCAGGCGCTGCAGCATGCCGAGGTGGCCGACAAGCTGCGCTCCGAAGGTGGCGACGTGCTGGGCGGCCCGGCCGATCAGTTCGGCCAGCTGCTGCGCACCGAGGTTCCGCGCTGGGGCAAGATCGTCAAGGACTCGGGCGCCAGCCTGGACTGATTTAGGGCATTGCCTTCAACAGGCCCGTCTCCTTGGGGAGCCTTGCCGTGTACCGCACTGCCTGCGGCTCCCCGCCCAGCGATCCGTTGAAATGCCAAGCGCGCCCCACGCCCGGGCCCCACACGTCGCCCGTCCATCTTTTTCCAACCGCATTGCCTGCAGCCGCTCCACGTCCGCGGTCGCGCTGCGGCATGGGCATTGCGTAGCTGACACCGTGCCACCGCCGCAGCCGCGCAGGCCCCACCGTTTTCCGTGCTCTCTACAAGGAATTCACCATGAGCCAACTCTCCGACATCATCCGTGACATCGACCGCGTGAGCGCCGAGGTCGTGCGCAAAGCCGCGACCTTCCAGGCCGCCATCCTGGCCGACGTGGCGGGCCGCCGCGGCACGATGCATGGCCGCGTGGCCCCGGTGCACCAGGGCATGAAGGTGGCCGGCCCGGCCTTCACCGTGGAAGTGCGCCCCGGCGACAACCTCATGATCCACGCCGCCATTGCGCTGGCCCAGCCGGGCGACGTGCTGGTGATCGACGGCAAGGGCGACCTGACCGCCGCCCTCATGGGCACGCTGATGCTCAGCGCCTGCAAGAAGCGAGGCCTGGCCGGCGTGATCGTGGACGCGGCCATCCGCGACAAGCTCGAGATCCTGGAACTGGACTTCCCCGTGTTCAGCGCGGGCTTCAATCCCGCCGGGCCCACCAAGTACGTGCCCGGCCGCATCAACCACCCCATCTCCGCCGGCGGCGCCACGGTGAACCCCGGCGACCTGGTGGTGGGCGATGCCGACGGCGTGGTCGTGATCGAGCGCGCCAAGGCCCCCGGCATGATGGCCCTGGCCGACAAGAAGGTGGCTGATGAAGCCGCCCGCATCGACGCCATCGCCCGTGGCGACACGGCCTCCAAGTGGCTGCCCGCCGCGCTGCGTGCGGCGGGTGTCCTGGCGGAAGGGGAGTCGCTGTGAGCACCAACCCCGCCATCATCGTCACGGGCGCCGACCTGGCGCAGCAGGCGCTTGGCCTGCTCTCCGGCTACGTAGTCATCTACGCCGGCAAGACGCCGACCGAAGACGACATGGTCGCCCTGGCCAGGCAACACGACCCGGTGGCCATCATCGTGCGCTACGGCAAGGTGGGCCCGGCCGTGATGGACGCGGCGCCTTCGCTCAAGGTGATCTCCAAGCACGGCAGCGGCACCGACACCATCGACAAGGTGGCGGCCCAGGCGCGCGGCATCGAGGTGGTGGCTGCCGTGGGCGCCAATGCCGCGGCCGTGGCCGAGCAGGCGCTGGCGCTGCTGCTGGCCTGTGCCAAGTCGGTGGTGCAGCTGGATGCACGCATGCATGCCGGCCACTGGGACAAGGCCACGCACAAGAGCCTGGAGCTCTACGGCCGCACGGTGGGCCTGGTGGGCCTGGGCGCCATCGGCCTGCGCTTTGCGAAGATGGCCGATGCGTTGGGCATGCGCGTGATCGGTTTCGACCCGTTCGCCAAGAACCTGCCCGACTACGTGCAGAGCGTTCCGCTCGAAACGATCTGGCGCGAGGCCGATGCCGTGTCCTTGCACTGCCCGCTGACCGACGAGAACCGCGGCATGCTGAATGCCGCCACGCTCTCACAGTGCAAGCGCGGCGTCATCGTGGTGAACACCGCCCGCGGCGGCCTCATCGACGAAGCCGCGCTGCTGGCGGCCGTGCGCTCGGGCCAGGTGATGGCGGCCGGCCTGGACAGTTTTGCGGTGGAGCCCATGGTGGCCGGCCACCCGTTCCAGGGCGAGAAGAATTTCATCCTCAGCCCGCACATCGGCGGCGTGACGAGCGACGCCTACGTGAACATGGGCGTGGGCGCGGCCCAGAACCTGCTCGCCGTGCTGGCCGGTGAGGCGGCAGCCGCCCCAGCCGCGTAGCCAGGGCGGGGGACATGCTCGTGAGCAAAATTTTCAAGCAAAAATGGCCTCTAGCGCTTACCTGCAAGGCGCTGGAAGCTACGCTATTGATAGCGCCTGCAGCGTGCCTTGCGCAGGCTGGCGACTATCCATCCAAGCCCGTGAAGCTACCGGCCTTTGTGGTTTGATAAATATTGACTATCAATCGAATTCAATCGATTCAATTTACGTGTCATGGATTGCTTCCTACCATTGGTCTCGCCAAGTGCCTGAACCGCTTACACAAGGAGAGACCCATGACGACAGAAGCCCAATGCCCTTTCGACCACGGTAAGGCCGCCGCGCCCAAGGGCCGTGGCAACGCGGACTGGTGGCCCAACCAGCTCAACCTGCGCCCGCTCAACCAGAGCTCTCCGCTCGTCGACCCCATGGGCGACGGCTTCAACTACGCCGAAGAATTCAAGAGCCTGGACCTGGCCGCCGTGAAGGCCGACCTGCACGCGCTGATGACCGACTCGCAGGACTGGTGGCCGGCCGACTTCGGCCACTATGGCCCGCTGTTCATCCGCATGGCCTGGCACAGCGCCGGCACCTACCGCCTGGCCGACGGCCGCGGTGGCGCGGGGGCCGGGCAGCAGCGTTTTGCGCCGCTCAACAGCTGGCCCGACAACGCCAACCTGGACAAGGCGCGACGCCTCCTGTGGCCCATCAAGCAGAAATACGGCCGCAAGATCTCCTGGGCCGACCTGATGATCCTCACCGGCAATGTGGCGCTCGAGTCCATGGGCTTCAAGACCTTCGGCTTCGGCGGCGGCCGCCCCGACGTGTGGGAACCCGATGAAAACGTCTACTGGGGCGCAGAGACCACCTGGCTGGGCGGCGACAAGCGCTACAGCGGCGAGCGCGACCTGGCCAAGCCCCTGGCCGCCGTGCAGATGGGCCTGATCTACGTGAACCCCGAGGGTCCCAACGGCAACCCCGACCCGATCGCGGCGGCGCGCGACATCCGCGACACCTTTGCCCGCATGGCCATGGACGATGAAGAGACCGTGGCGCTGATCGCCGGCGGCCACAGCTTCGGCAAGACCCACGGCGCGGGCGACGCGGCCCTGGTGGGCAAGGAGCCCGAAGGCGGCGGCATCGAGGACCAGGGCTTCGGCTGGATCAGCAAGCACGGTAGCGGCTTTGGCGGTGACGCCATCACCAGCGGCCTGGAAGTGACGTGGACCACCACACCCACGCAATGGAGCAACAACTTCTTCGAGAACCTGTTCGGCTTCGAGTGGGAACTGACCAAGAGCCCGGCTGGCGCGCACCAGTGGACGGCCAAGGGCGCCGAGGCGACGATTCCCGATGCGCACGATCCCTCGAAGAAGCGCGTGCCCACCATGCTCACCACCGACCTGTCGCTGCGCTTCGATCCGACCTACGAGAAGATCTCGCGCCGCTTCCTCGCGCACCCCGAGCAGTTCGCCGACGCGTTTGCGCGCGCCTGGTTCAAGCTCACGCACCGTGACATGGGCCCCCGCGTGCGCTACCTCGGCCCTGAGGTACCGGCCGAAGTGCTGATCTGGCAGGACCCGATTCCCGAGGTGGACCACGCGCTGGTGGACGACCAGGACGTGACGGTGCTCAAGGCGAAGATCCTGGCGTCGGGCCTGTCGGTTGCGGAGCTGGTGTCCACCGCCTGGGCCTCGGCCTCCACCTACCGCGGGGGCGACAAGCGCGGCGGCGCCAACGGTGCCCGTGTGCGCCTGGCACCGCAGAAGGACTGGGAAGTGAACCAGCCTGCCCAACTGGCCAAGGTGCTGGGCCAGCTCGAAGCGATCCAGCAGGACTTCAATGCCGCGCAGAGCGGCGGCAAGAAGGTCTCGCTGGCCGACCTGATCGTGCTGGGCGGTGCTGCGGCCATCGAGTCGGCCGCCCGCAGCGCAGGCCAGGAAGTGGTCGTGCCTTTCACGCCAGGCCGCATGGACGCCTCACAGGAGCAGACCGATGTGCCTTCGTTCGATGTCATGGAGCCGCTGGCCGATGGCTTTCGCAACTATGTGCGCCCCGGCCTCAAAGGCGCGGTGGCCGAGCTGCTGATCGACCGCGCCAACCAGCTCACGCTGACCGGCCCCGAGATGACCGTGCTGGTGGGCGGCCTGCGCGCCCTGGGCGCCAATGCAGGGCAGGGCGGGCACGGCGTGTTCACGCAGCGTCCCGGTGTGCTCACGAACGATTTCTTCGTGAACCTGCTGGACATGCGCACCCGGTGGCAGAAATCGGCCTCCGAGGCCGGCGTGCTGGAGGGCGTGGACCGTGCGAGTGGCGCTCCGAAGTGGACGGGCACGGTGGCCGACCTCGTGTTCGGCTCCAACTCGCAGCTGCGCGCGCTGGCCGAGGTGTATGGCAGCAGCGATGCGCAGGCGGTGTTCGTGCAGGACTTCGTGAAGGCATGGACCAAGGTCATGAACCTGGACCGCTTTGATCTCGCGCCCGCGGCACATCCAGCACAGGCCTGAGCCCCCCGGACTGACGACGCCACCGGCCTGGCCTCCTTGGGGAAGGGCTGGTGGCGTTGTGCTTTTCGGGAGGGCAGGGCGGCTACCATGGCGGCCCCAAAACCGAACCGGAGAGCCCGCATGACGCAACCCCCATCCTCCAAGGATTTCGACAAAGGCCTGGCCACGCGCAAGCAGGTCATGGGCGAGGACTTCGTGGCCAATGCCTTTGGCAATGCCACGGAGTTCACCCAGCCGATCCAGGAGTTCATCACCCGCAATGCCTGGGGCGATGTCTGGCAGCGCCCGGGGCTGGACATGAAGACGCGCAGCCTGATCACCGTGGCGTTCCTCACCGCGCTGGGCAAGCAGCACGAGCTCAAGGGCCATGTGCGCGGTGCACTCAACAACGGCGCCACGGCGGCCGAGATCCAGGAGGTGCTGCTGCATGCCAGCATCTACTGCGGACTGCCCACCGCCGTGGAGGCTTTCCGCACGGCCGCCGACGTGATCGACGGGCCGAAAAAATAAGGCTTCAGCCCGCCAGGAGCTTGTGCACGAGATCGGCTGCGGTCGACGCGTTGTACTTGCGCATGAGGCGGGCGCGGTAGATCTCCACCGTGCGGTGGCTGATCTCCAGCGTGCGGCCGATCTCCTTGGAGGTCAGGCCTTCCAGCAGGCGTGCCGCCACTTCGCGTTCGCGGCCTGTCAGCTCCGCTTTCACGGGGCGCTGGGAACTCAGGTCCTCGAAGCTCCAGATGCCCGATTCATGCGGTGCATTGCGATTGAGCGCGCGCCCCGACACATGGCACCAGAAGACCTCGCCGTTGGCGCGCTTCATGATGCGGTTGTCGGCGTAGTGGCCCTTGGCGTTCAGGATGGGCTCCATGTGGGCGCCCAGGCGCTCATACTCGTCGGCGCTCGGATAAAGTACCTGGAAGGACTGGCCGATCAGCACCTCGCGCGAGGCGCCGAACATCTCGCAGACCTGCCGATTGCAATCGACCATGGTGCGGTTGCGTGACAGCACCAGGCCCACGGGAGCCATGTCGAAAGCGAGCCGGTAATCAACGTCCATAGTGCAAATCTTTAGGGGATACTACTTATTCGGGTACGTAGTATCGTAGCGCATCCAAAATTCACAAGGAGATCGTGGTGAACAAGATATTCCCCTCCGCGGCCGAGGCCCTCCGGGGTGTGGTTGCAGACGGCCAGCTCATGGCTGTGGGCGGTTTCGGGTTGTGTGGCATTCCGGAGGCGCTGATCGATGCGCTGCGCGATTCGGGTGCCAAGAATCTCACCGTGATCTCCAACAATGCGGGCGTCGACGGCTTTGGCCTGGGCAAGCTGCTCGAGACCCGCCAGATCAAGAAAATGATCTCTTCGTACGTGGGCGAGAACAAGGAGTTCGAACGCCAGTACCTCGCGGGCGAACTGGAACTGGAGTTCACGCCCCAGGGCACGCTGGCCGAGAAGCTGCGCGCCGGCGGTGCGGGCATTCCGGCCTTCTTCACCAAGACCGGCGTGGGGACCATCGTTGCGGACGGCAAGGAGCTGCGCGAGTTCGACGGCGAAACCTATGTGATGGAGCGGTCCCTGGTACCCGAGGTGTCGCTCATCAAGGCGGATGTGGCGGACAAGTCCGGCAACCTGCGCTTCAACCTCACCGCGCGCAACTTCAATCCCGCCGCGGCCACGGCCGGCAAGGTCTGCATCGTGGAGGTGGAGCGCATCGTGGAAACGGGCGAGCTCGCGCCCGATGACGTCCATCTGCCCGGCATCTACGTGCACCGGATCGTGCTCAACGCCAACCCTGAAAAGCGCATCGAAAAACGCACCATCACCGAGAAAGCAGGAGCCTGACCATGCCGTGGACCCAAGACCAGATGGCCGCACGCGCGGCGCAAGAACTCGAAGACGGCTTCTATGTGAACCTGGGGATCGGCATTCCCACGCTGGTGGCCAATTTCACGGGCGACAAGGAAGTGTGGCTGCAGTCCGAGAACGGCATGCTGGGCATCGGCCCTTTCCCTACCGACGACAAGGTGGACCCCGACCTCATCAATGCCGGCAAGCAGACCGTCACCACGATCAAGGGCTCGTCGATCTTTGGCAGCGACCAGTCGTTCGCCATGATCCGCGGCGGCAAGATCAACCTGTCGATCCTGGGTGCCATGCAGGTCAGCGAGAAGGGCGACCTGGCCAACTGGATGATCCCTGGCAAGATGGTCAAGGGCATGGGCGGCGCGATGGACCTGGTGGCCGGCGTCAAGCGCGTGATCGTGCTCATGGAGCATGTGGCGAAGAAGAAGGACGGTACGGAAGACCTGAAGATCCTGCCCCAGTGCACGCTGCCGCTCACGGGCGTGGGGGTGGTGGACCGCATCATCACCGACCTGGCCGTACTGGACGTGACCCCCGAAGGCCTCAAAGTCGTTGAACTGGCACCCGGCGTCACCTTCGAAGCCCTGCAGGGCAAGACGGGCGTGACGCTGCTGCCGTAAGGCGTTGCTTCATGCGCCGCCGCATGCGGCGGCGGGTTGACCCTTCAGGCATGCAAGACAAAAAGGCCGGAGCCCTTCACGGGGCTCCGGCCTTTTGCGTGGCGGCTGCGGTGCGCCTGCACCGCATGGCGGTGGCCTTTTACATCGCGCCGATTTCACCAGCGGGGATCTGGCCGGTGCGCACGGCTTCAGCAGCCTGGGCACGCACGGCGGCGCGGTCGGCGGTGGATTGATACGTCACCACACGCGAACCTGCGGGCTCGATGGAGCGGGTCTGGGCCACGGTGGCGGCTTCGGCGGCCACTTCGGCGCGGGTGCGGTTCGTCTCGAACTTGGTGGCGAACTGCGAGGCATCGGCCTCGTCGGCCTGGGCACCGAAAGAAGCGAAAGCAGCCACGGCGGCGATGGAGAGGAAGCGGGCGGTCTTGTTCATGATGAAATCCTTCAGGAAGAAAAAAGCGTCTCAGAAAAACCGGGACAAAAACCATTTCTGAACCGGGTTCGGTGAGTCGCCTTGCGGGTTCGGCTCATCGATGGGATGAACTGTACGCCTGGGGTATCCAAAGAAAAACCATCTGGTCGCGAACTAACTGTTCCAGTTTTGGCAACAGTTGACGGGCGCATGGCGGCACACTCCGCGTCCTGCGCCGGGGCAACAAAAAAGGGCCCGTGGGCGTCTGGCGACCACAGGCCCTCCGGTTTCAGGGATTCATCTCACGCCGCTGTGTAGAGCTCCCAGGCCTCGGATGCGCTCGCGCCGCGGTGGATCATCGCCATCAGTGCGCTGACCACCGCCGACGGGTTGGCGTGCTGGTACACGTTGCGCCCGTAGACCATGCCCACGGCCCCCTGGTCCAGCAGCACGCGCGAGCGCGCGAACACCTGCTGCAGGTCTTCGCGGCCGCCGCCGCGCACCAGCACCGGGCAGCGCGCTGCCTGCACCACGCGGTGGAATTCGGCGGGGTCGGTGGTGGGGTCGGCCTTCACGATGTCGGCGCCCATCTCGCGCGCCAGGCGCACCAGGGTCACGATCTTCTCGGCGTCGCCATCGACCATGTAGCCGCCTTGCTCGCTGTGCGGGCGCATCACCAGCGGCTCGATCATCAGCGGCATGCCGTAGCGGTCGCAGTCGGCGCGCACGCGCGCGATGTTCTGCACGCACTGGCGAAACAGGTCGGGTTCATTGGGCAGCATGAACAGGTTGACCACCACGCAGGCGGCATCGCGCTGCACGGCCGGCAGCACCGGGTCGTGCTCGTTCTGCAGCACGGCCCACATCACGCGGTGGGCGGTGGCGTTGTAGGGGTTGCCCATGTCGATGCGCATCACCAGCGCCGGCTTGCTGCGGCCCGGGCGGTCCTGCAGCAGGTCGGCCTGGCCGTAGTTGAGCTGGATGGCGTCGGGCGCGGCGGCCACGAGCTTGTCCATCACGCCGGGCATGTCCTCCAGCCCGTTGAGGAACGAGGGTTCGTTGCACACGCCGTGGTCCAGGGCGATGTCCAGGCAGCGCCCGTGGGTCAGCAGGCGGTTCAGGCGTGCGGTCTTGTCCTTCGACATACGAAGAGGTCCTTGGTTGGTGGGAGTAAGAAAAAGGGGGAAGAGGTTCGTCAGGCCAGCGCCTTCAGGTGCCGGGCGGCGGCCGTGTCGATGCGCAACACGGCCTCCTCGGGCAGGTCCAGCGCGCCGGCGGTGGCGTTCTCGGTGGCCTGTGCCCGCGTGCGTGCACCGCACAGCGCCACCGATACATTGCCGCTGGCCAGCGTCCAGGCGATCATCAGCTGACCGAAGGAGCAGCCCAGTGGCCGGCGCACTGGTTCGAGTTCGTCGAAGAAGGCCTTGAGCCTGGCGCGGTTGGCCGCGCTGAAACGCGGGTTGCTCGCGCGCTGGTCGTCGCCCGTGAATTCGCGCGCCGGGTCGATGGGGCCGGCGAGCAGGCCCAGCGCCAGCGAGGAGTAGCCCAGCATGGCCACGTTATGGCGGCTGCACAGGGGCAGCAGCGTCTGCTCGATCTCGCGGTCGATCAGGCTGTAGCGCTCCTGCGCCGCGTCCACGGGACCGTACTGCAGGTACTCGGCCAGCGTCTCGGGGCTCGCGTTGCTCACACCGATGGCGCGGATCTTGCCCTGCTGCTTGAGCGTGAGCAGGGCGTCCATGGTCTCCTCGACCGGCGTGGTGGCGTCCTGCCAGTGGGTGATGTACAGGTCGATGTAGTCGGTCTGCAGGCGTTTCAAGCTCTCCTCGGCCTCGTGGAAGATCGATTCGCGGCCCAGGTGGCGGTACACGGGGTGGCCGTCTTCGTCGAAGAAGTGCGTGCCCTTTTGCGTGTGCCACACCAGGCCGCACTTGGTGGCGATCACCGCCTCATGGCGGCGGCCCTTGAGGGCGGCGCCAACGATGTTTTCGGAGGCGCCCAGGCCATAGGCCGGCGCGGTGTCGATCAGCGTCACCCCGGCGTCGAGCGAGGCGGCTATGGCGTCGGTGGCGGCGGCACTGTCCTGGCCGCCCCACATCCATCCGCCCATGGCCCAGGTACCGAGGCCGATGGCCGAGCACTGGATGCCCGACGGGCCCAGGGTGGTGGTCTTCATCGCTGCGTTCATCATCACGGCATTCATCGTTGGGTCTTTCGGGTGTTCATGAGGTGGTCGATGGTCACGGCGGCCAGCAGGATCAGGCCCTTGATCACGTCCTGCCAGTACGGCGATACGTCCAGCAGGATCAGCGAGCTGGTCACCACCGAGAGCAGGGCCAGGCCCAGCACGGCACCGAGCACCGTGCCCGAGCCGCCCTTCAGGCTGGCGCCGCCGATCACGGCCGCGGCGATCACGTTGAGCTCCATGCCCACGCCGAAGGTGGGCGTGGCCGCGCCGAAGCGCGCGGTGTAGATCACCCCGGCCAGGCCGGCGGATGCGGCGCACAGCACCGTCACCCAGAACTTCACGTGGCCCACGCGGATGCCCGAGTACAGCGCCGCCTTCTCGTTGCTGCCGGTGTAGAACACGCGGCGCATCAGGCTCGCGCGGCGCAGCACGAAATCGCTGACCACCACGATGAAAAGGAAGATCAGGATCACCGCCGGGATGCCGAACAGCGTACCCTGGCCGATGAACTTGAAAGAGGCCGGCAGCGAGAACAGCGACTGGGGCGTGCCCTGGGTGAGCGCCAGGCACAGGCCGCGCACGATGACCATGAAGGCCAGCGAGGCGATGAAGTGGTTGAGCCCGATGCGCACCACGCAGCCGCCGATCATGGCGCCGATGAGCGCGCTGGCGGCGATGGCGATGAGCCCGGCCGTCCAGGGATCGAACCCCATCAGGAACAGCTTGCCCGTGACCACCATCGCGAAGCACACCACCGAGCCCACCGACAGGTCGATGCCGCCCACGATGAGCAGGATGGTCATGCCCACGACCACGATGCCCTCGATGGAGAAGGACAGCAGCATGGCGCGGATGTTGTCCCAGGTCAGGAAGTAGGGCGACGCGAAGCTCATGCCCACGCACAGCGCGAGGATGATGACCAGAAGGCCCATCTCGCGCATGCTGGTGAGCTTGGGGGCGCCGGGCTTGCCCGGCCCCCCGGGCGCCTCGCGCGGCGGCTGCAGGCCGGCGACGGAGCCGGCGTC
This sequence comes from Acidovorax sp. A79, assembly GCF_041154505.1. Taxonomy (GTDB): domain Bacteria; phylum Pseudomonadota; class Gammaproteobacteria; order Burkholderiales; family Burkholderiaceae_C; genus Acidovorax. Next base: position 4,193 of record NZ_AP028673.1, on the reverse strand, counting down.
CAATTGTGCGGGGTGATTCATGCCATTTCCTCTTGCTGTCGTTCCAGTCCTGAGGCCAGCCGCAGCAGGGCCTCTTCCGTCATGTCCTTGCCTTGCAGCTCGCCCGCCACGCGCCCATCGCGGATCACCAGGGCCCGGTCGCACAGCCCGATGATCTCGGGCAGCTCCGAGGAGATGACCACCACGCCCACGCCCTGGCTGGCCAGGTCGCGCAGGATGTGGTGGATCTCCGACTTGGCGCCCACGTCCACGCCGCGCGTGGGCTCGTCCATCAGCAGCACCGACGGGTTGGTGGCCAGCAGCTTGGCTATGGCCACCTTCTGCTGGTTGCCGCCCGACAGGCTCGCCACCTCGATCTGCACGCCGTCGGACTTGAGCTTCAGGCGTGCGCCCAGCTCCTGCGCCAGCCGGTGCTCGGTCGCACGCTGCAGCAGGCCCAGGCGCGAGCTCACGCGCGCCAGCGCCATGGAGGCGATGTTCTGCGCGATCGGCAGGTCCAGGTACACGCCTGCGGCCTTGCGGTCCTCGCTGAGGTAGGCGATGCCTTCGCGCAGCGCGTCGCTGTACTTGCGGATGGCAAGCTGCTTGCCGTTGAGGCGCACGCTGCCGCCGCTGGCGGGGCGCAGGCCGCACAGGGTCTGCGCCAGCTCGCTGCGCCCGGCGCCCATGAGCCCGGCGATGCCCAGGATCTCGCCACGCCGCACGGTGAACGAGACGCCGTGCACGCGCTCGCCATCGGCCAGGTCCTGCACCTCCAGCACGGGGGCCGTGGTGCCCGCATCCTGCTGCTTGGGCGGGTAGTAGTTGCCCAGGTCGCGCCCGACCATGCGCCTCACCAGGCCGTCGGCATCGAGCTCGGCCAGCGGGCCCGAGTGCACGTTGCGGCCATCGCGCAGCACCGTCACGCGCGTGCAGTGCGCAAAGATCTCGGCCATGCGGTGGCTGATGTAGATGATGCCGATGCCCTGGTCCCGGAGGTCGTGCAGCACGCGGAACAGGGCCGCCGACTCGTTGTCGGTGAGCGCGGCGGTCGGTTCGTCCAGGATCAGCACCTTGCAGTCAAGCGTGAGCGCCTTGGCGATCTCGATCAGCTGCTGGCTGCAGATGGGCAGGTCCCCCACGCAGGCGGCGGGGTCGATGTCCTGGCCCAGGCGCTGCAGTACCTTGGCGGCGCGCGCGTTGAGATCGGCGTAGTCCATCCATGCCTGCCGGCCGGCATTGATCTCGGGCATGAAGATGTTCTCGGCCACGGTGGCGTCGGCGCACAGGGCGATCTCCTGGTGCACCAGGCCGATACCCAGGCGCATGGCCTGGGCCGGACCATCGATGGCCACCACGCGGCCGTCCAGCAGGATCTCGCCTGCGTCCGGCTGGTGGATGCCATCGATGATGTTCATCAGCGTGGACTTGCCCGCGCCGTTCTCGCCGCACAGGGCGTGGATCTCGCCCGCCTGCAGCGAGAAGTCCACGCCCGAGAGCGCATGCGAAGCGCCGAAGCGCTTGCAGATGCCGCGCAGCGCGAGCAGGGGGGCGCCCATGGTGGTGGTGCTCACTCGCTGATGCCCTTGGTGCCGCGGCGCGCGAGGTACTTGTCCCAGTAGAAGTCGTCGGCGTTGGCCTTGCTGACCACGGCCAGGCCGTTGTCCAGGAAGGGCACGGCCATGGGGTTGGTGCCGTTGCGCTTGGCGTCATTCATCGGGTCGATGAGGCCGGGGTTTTTGGCCAGGAACAGCATCATCATGCCCATGTAGCCCTGCATGCCCTGGTTGGGGTTGATGGCGCCGAACACGTCGCCGGACTTGATCATGTCCAGGATCTTGGCGTTCACGTCGCAGCACATCACCTTGATGTTCTTCTTGGTCTCCACCTTGGCCTGGGCCGCACCGAGCGCCGAGTTGGCCTCGGGCATGAACAGGGCGCCCAGGTTGGGGTTGGCCTGCGCCAGGCTCTGCACGGCCTGGTAGGCCTTGTTCGGGTCCTGGTTGCTCGCGGCGCGGCCCACCAGCTTCATGCCCGGGTGCTTGGTCTTCATGCGGTTGATGAAGGCGGCGATGCGGCGGTCGTGGTTGTCCTGGCCGGGGTTTTCCAACACGGCGAACTCGCCCTTGCCGCCTAGCGATGCGGCGATCGCGTCGGCGGCCTGCGCGCCTTCGCGGTCATTGTCCGAGGTGATGAACGAGGTGCGCTTGGAGTTGGGCGAGTCGGCCGCGAAGGTGACGACCGGGATGCCCATGGCTGCTGCGCGGTTGATGGGCTCGATGAACGGGTCGGGGTTCATGGGGTGCAGCAGGATGCCGGCGGGCTTGCGTGCCAGCTCCTGCTCGAACGAGGCCAGCTGCTTGTTCACGTCGTACTCGGGGGTGCCGGTGTAGCGGGTGCGGACACCCAGCGTGCGGCCCAGCTGCTTCATCATCTCGTAGACCGGAAACCAGTACTCCACGCCCGAGACCATCACGTTCATCACGTAGACGTCGCTGGGGTTGCCGCGCAGGCCACCCGCGGCGGCGGGGGCTGCTGCAGGTTGCTGCGCGAACGCGCTGGTGCCGGCCAGGCCGATACCGGCGGCGGCTGCGGACTTCAGGAAATTACGCCTCATTGATGTCTCCTCTTGTTGAACGGAGCAGCGTGTGATTGCTGCTTTCTCCAGGGCTGTGATGGGGTGCTTGGTGTCACGACAGTTGTTATGACAGGTAGAATGTAATCTTGGATCGAAGCGCCAGGTAGTTAGGGGAAACACTACTGGATATGCCGGCTGGTTCGGTGGAAGCTGTTATGACATGAAGACCCAACTACTGATTGGCATCGACCTCGGGTCGAGCAGCCTCAAAGCCCTGGCCCTGGAGGCCGCGAGCGGCCGCACCGTCGCCCTGTCCCGCATGCCCCTGCAGCACGACCGCCTGCCCGGTGGTGGCTGCGAAGTGGGGGCATCCATGATCCGCTCGGCCCTGTCCACCGTGCTGCGCGATGTGGCGCACCAGCTCGGCGACCGCGTGGCCGATGTCCGTGCCATCGGCTGCACGGGGCATGGAGCGGGCCTGTATGCGCTGGATGCCCGCAATGAACTGGCCGGCGGCCGCGCCGTGGCCTCGACCGACCAGCGCGCCGGCGCGCGGGCCGAGTCCCTGGCAAGCAGCCATGGCCCGCAACTGCGCGCCGAGGTCGGCTGCCAGCCCTGGCCGGGCCAGCCCACCGTGATCGCGGCCGAGTTGCTGGGCAGCGACGCTGTGCGCAGCGGTGCCTTGCAACGCCTCATGTTCGCCAAGGACTACGTGGGCTTTCTGCTCACGGGCGAGATCGCCACCGACGCCAGCGACGCCAGCACGGCGGGCCTGCTCTCGGTGGCCACCGGCACATGGTCGCCGCTGGCCTTTGCGGCCTCGGGCGTCGCCGATCTTTCACCGAAGGCCTTCGGGCCGCTGGTGGACAGCGGCGAGGTGATCGGCACGCTGCACACTTCGGCGGCCGAGGCGCACGGCCTGCCAGCGGGCATCCCGGTGGCCATGGGCGCCATCGACCTGCTGGCGTCGATGACCGCCATCCGTGCCGAGGAGCGCGGCCGCGCCGTCTCGGTGCTGGGCACCTGGTGCGTCAATGCCGTCATCGGCCCGGTGGTGGAACCCCAGCCCGACGTGGTGGCCGTCGTGAATTTCGGGCCGGGCGACCGGCGCCTGTACATGGAGAACAGCCCCTCGTCGATGGCCAATATCGCCTGGCTGGCCGGGGTGCTCGGCCTGCCCGATGCGCGGGCCGTGGTCGACCTGGCGATGTCGGTGCCGTTCGGGGCCGGGGGACTGCGCTTTCTGCCTTTCGTGAACGGCGGTGCGGGCGTCTCGGCCGGCTTTGTCGGCCTTCAGAGCCACCACACACGCGGCGACATGGCGCGTGCCGTGGTCGATGCGGTCGCGGCGCTGCATGCACGCCATACGGCGCGCCTGGCGGCCGGCGGGCTGCCGGTGTCGGCCTCCACCGTGCTCGGTGGCGGCGCCAGCGACACGCGCCTGGTGCGCCTGCTCGCGGGCCTGCTCGGGCACCCGGTGGAGCGCTGCGCCGACGACGAGACCGGCGCGCGCGGCGCGGCGATCTACGCGGCGATGTCGCAAGGCATCGACACCCACCCCTTGCGCGCGCCCTGCGACACGGTCGAACCCGATGCCAGCCAGGCGCGGGCCCATGCGGACTTCAATGCCAACTTC